>JACCSI010000719.1 GCA_013813075.1 Acidobacteriota bacterium
GGCGGGGGCGGTGGCGGCGCGGCCGCGACAAACGCCATCATCGAGGGAGGCGTCGGCAGCATATCGGTGGCCATCAATGGCACGATCACTAACGCCCCGACGATAATCGCCTCGAGCAGCATGGTCAGCGGTACGGTGTACCACGCCTTGCTGCCCATCTTGATTGAAGGATCGACGACATCGCCGAACATGTCGCGTGGCACGAGAACTCCCTCCTGGGCTTATAGCGAGCGCCGAAACAGTGTCAACAACGCCGACACCGGGGTTAGACACCGGTTTTCGGAAAGTGCTCCCAGGGCCGAAAACATTTTCCCGTCCCCCGGAGCAGGGCATTCTATCGGCCGGCGCGCGCTCTCGTCAATCCTGATTGCCAATAAATCGTCGGCTTTTTTGATACTGACGAACTTTTTACATCGCTGACGAATCAGTTCACTTCGATTCGCATGGCGTAGAACGACCGCCACACAAACACCATGCTGGTCACGAAGAATATACCTGCCAGCCCGGCCGTCAACGCGGATCCGGTGGTGCCGCCTGCCAGGTAAATCCCCAGCTCCACGGCGAGCACGCCAAACAGCGTGGTGAACTTGATGACCGGATTCATGGCCACCGACGAAGTGTCCTTGAACGGATCGCCGACCGTATCGCCGACGACCGAGGCGTCGTGCAGCGGCGTGCCCTTCATCTTCAGTTCGGTCTCGACAATCTTCTTGGCGTTGTCCCACGCGCCACCCGCGTTCGCCATGAAGATCGCCTGGAACAACCCGAACAGCGCAATCGACACCAGGTAGCCGATGAAGAAGAACGGTTCGATGAACGCAAACGCCAGCGTCGAGAAGAACACCCCGAGGAAGATGTTGAACATCCCCTTCTGGGCGTACTGCGTACAGATTTCAACGACCTTGCGGCTGTCTTCGACCGACGCCTTGGTCGACCCTTCCAGCTTGATGTTCGCCTTGATGAACTCCACCGCGCGATACGCGCCGGTCGTCACCGCCTGCATCGACGCACCCGTGAACCAGTAGATGACCGACCCGCCGGCGATGAATCCCAGCAGGAACGGCGGATGCAGAATGGAAAGCTTCTCCATGCCGACCGTGAGACCCTGCGTCAGCCCCATGATGATCGCAAAGATCATCGTGGTCGCGCCAACCACCGCCGTGCCAATCAACACCGGCTTGGCCGTGGCCTTGAAGGTGTTGCCGGCCCCATCGTTTTCTTCAAGCAGTTCCTTACCAATCGCGAAGTTCGGCTTGAAGCCGAAGTCGCGCTGCAGCTCCTGCTCGATGCCGGGGATCTCTTCGATCTGCGACAGTTCATACACCGACTGCGCGTTATCGGTGACCGGGCCGTAGGAGTCGACCGCGATGGTCACCGGACCCATGCCGAGGAAGCCGAACGCCACCAGACCGAACGCAAAGATGGCCGGCGCGAGCATGATGCCCTCCAGACCCATCATCGAGACGAAGTAGGCGATCGTCATCAGGCCCATGATCGTCAGACCGAGCCAATAGCTGCTGAAGTTGCCCGCCACCAGCCCCGACAGGATGTTCAGCGACGCACCACCCTCACGCGACGACGTCACGACCTCGCGCACGTGCGCCGAGTGAGTCGAGGTGAACACCTTGACGAACTCCGGAATGATGGCGCCAGCCAAGGTCCCGCAGGTGATCACGGTCGACAACTGCCACCACAAATCGCTGTTGCCCCCGAGTGTCGGAATCAGCAAATACGACAGCACGTAGGTCAGGATCACCGAGACGATCGACGTCAGCCACACCAGCGAGGTCAGCGGGGCCTCGAAGTTCATCCTCGCGACGCCGGCGTAGCGGCCGCGCGCAATGGCATTGTTGACGAGATACGAACCGGCCGACGCCAGCACCATCATCACGCGCATCATGAAGATCCACACCAGCAGCTGGACCTGAAGCAGAACCTGGGTGTCAGGGTCGGGATGCCGGACCGCCAGCATGATGAATGAGATGAGCGCCACACCGGTCACGCCGTAAGTCTCGAAACCGTCGGCGGTCGGGCCGACCGAGTCGCCGGCATTGTCCCCCGTGCAGTCGGCAATGACGCCCGGGTTGCGCGCATCGTCTTCCTTGATCTTGAAGACCACCTTCATCAGGTCCGACCCGATATCGGCAATCTTGGTGAAGATGCCGCCCGCGATGCGCAGGGCGGCCGCGCCGAGTGACTCGCCGATGGCAAAGCCCAGGAAGCACACGCCCGCATACTCACCGGGGATGAACAGCAGAATCGCCAACATGAAGAGCAGTTCGACCGAGATCAGCATCATGCCGACGCTCATGCCCGCCTGCAGCGGAATGTCGCACACTGGAAATGCTTCCCCGCGCAGGCTGGCAAACGCAGTCCGCGAATTGGCGAGTGTGTTGATCCGGATGCCATACCACGCCACACCGTAGCTACCGCCGATGCCAATCAGGCTGAAGAGCAAAATGATGGCGATGCGCGACGCCGGAAACCCAATCAGCGCGAAGTACGCGACGATGATGGTGCCGATGAAGAGTTCGAGAATCAGCAGGAATTTGCCCTGCTGTATCAAATACGCCTTACAGGTCTCGTAGATCAGCTCGGAAATTTCCGCCATCGAACGGTGGACCGGCATCCGCTTGACTCCCGCATACGTCCAGGCGCCGAACATCAGGCCCAGTACGCACACGACCAGACCCGAGAGCAGAATCTGGTACCCGGTCATGCCGAGAAAATCGCCTTGGTTCAAGTCAGGAAGGTGAATGTTCACCTCTCCGCCCGGCATGTGCTGCTGCGTCAGGACCGTCGAGGTCGGTTCGGGTTGCCCCGCGTACGCGAGCGGCGCGGCCGCGATCGCCAACGCCAGCGCCAGAACGAGGCGGCCGACGCCTCTCACGATCTTCCGATCTGTCGATCTCGCGATCATTCGTGCTCCAAAGTCACAGGGGTTTATCGGTGTGGTCATAAGGTGTCGAAATCAGCCGGTTCGGTAACGCCATCCCACCCGTCAGGAAGATCCGGATCCCCTCCTCGACGGACACATCAGGGTAAGACACTGCTTCCCGCGGGTACACGAACACATCACCGAGATACAGGTGATTCGTCGGCACATACACCGCCGCGACGCGCTCGGCGCCGTGGCCGCGGTCGAGGGTGAATTCCTTGGTCAGAAACCCGAGAATCATGCCTTTCCGCGGGTCTTCGACAATCACGACCTTCTTGAAACCCGCGTCGTTATCGGGTGAGAACGCGACGATCAACTGCTTGACCGGGGCGTAAATCGTCTTGAACACCGGCACCTGCAGCAGGTAGTACTCGGCGCGCTGCAGCACGCGCTTGCCGATCACGTTGGTCGCGATTGCGCCGACCACCAGGATGATGCCGCCCGTCAACAGCACGCCCAGGCCCGGCACCGCGCGCCCGAGCACGCGCACCGACAACGGCTCGGTCACGCCGTCCACCAACCGGAAAATCCACACCATCGCCGCGACGCTGATGATCAGCGGCACCGTCACGAAAAATCCAGCGATAAAACTCCGCCGCAGCCACGTCATACGATCGGTGGGGCGGGGGTCGCGCCCCTCCCTGCTTCATCGCCATGCGGTCCGGGCGCCAGAATGGAGTGTCCGGCACTCGACCCGGGCACGAACTCGGTGGGCCCTTGCGCGACGTCGAGGACAGCCGCCGCCAGCACGTCCACAGCTGGCCGCTTCTACGACAACGCTTTACGGCCGCTCGCAGATGCCTTAGTGGCGATCGCCGAACGCGCCTTGGCCTGCTTGCCGCTCAGGAGGATGGCAATCGCCGCGGCAATGAAGATGGTCGAGTAGGTGCCGCTGACGATGCCGACCAGCATCGTGAACGCAAACCCCTCGAGCACTTCGCCGCCGAACAGATACAGCGCCATCACCGACACGAACGTCGTCCCCGCCGTGATGATGGTGCGGCTCAGCGTCTGGTTGACGCTGGTGTTGACGACCTGCTCGAGTGAGTCCCGCCGCATGCCCCGCAGGTTCTCGCGCACGCGGTCGAAAATGACGATGGTGTCGTTCACCGAGTAGCCGGTAATGGTCAGAATCGCCGCCACGATGTTGAGCGACAGGTCGTATCCAAAAAACGTCAGGAATGCAACGGTGACGAGGATGTCGTGGAACGTCGCCGCAATCGCGCCGATCGCAAACGCGAAGCGAAACCGCAGGCCGATGTAGAGCGTAATCCCGACGATCGATGCCAGCGTGGCGTAGATGCCCTTCAACTGCAGGTCGCGGCCGATGACCGGGCCGACGGCATCGCGCTGCAGCAATTCGAACTTGCCGAGATTCGCACCCTGCAGCGCGCTCATCACCGCCGTGCCGCCCGCCTCGAGGTCCGCTGCTTCGTTTTCCACCTGGGGCAGGCGAATCAGCCATTCGTTCTCGGCTGCGGCGCCGTAGGGCTGAATCACCTTGTCGCCGGGAATCGAGTTGAGCGAGTTGCGGACGGCGTCTTCCGCGACCGGCTGCTCGAACTTGACGACCATCAGCGTGCCGCCCGAAAAATCGATGCCGAGCGGCAGGCCCTTGGTCGCGATCATCGCGAGGCCCGCCAGGATCACCGCCGCCGACAGCGCGATGGCGTGCCAGCGCCACTTGAGGAAATTAAAATTGGAGTTGCTGAGAAAATCCATGGTGCTAGATGCTCAACTTCGTGACTTGGCGCCGCGAGAGCACCAGTTCGAACAGCGTGCGCGAGACGAACACCGCGGTAAACACGTTCGACAACAGTCCGATCGTCAGAGTGGTCGCAAAGCCGCGAATCGATCCGGTGCCGAACTGGAACAGGAACGCCGCGGCGATGAGCGACGCCACGTGGGTATCGAGAATGGTCAGGAACACCCGGTCGAAGCCGGCAGCGACGGCTTGTTTGACGCCCTTGGCAGTGGCGAGCTCTTCCTTGATGCGTTCGAAGATCAGGACGTTGGAATCGACGCCCATGCCGATGGTGAGAATGAATCCGGCAATGCCGGGCAGCGTCATCGCCGCGCCAAGGTACGACATCAGCCCGAGCAGCACGATCAGGTTGATGACGATCGATGCAACGGCGTTGAATCCCGACAGCTTGTAATAAAACACCATGAAGATCATCACCAACAGCAAGCCACCGATCGCGGCGGTCACTCCGGCGCGAATCGACTCGGCCCCAAGCGTCGGGCCGACCGTGCGCTCTTCGAGATACGTGAGGGTCGCCGGCAACGCGCCCGAGCGCAGCACGAGCGAGAGATCCGACGATTCCTGATTGGTAAAGCTGCCCTGAATAATGCCGTCCGCGTCGATGCGGCTGTTGATGTTCGGCGCCGAGAAGACGCGGTTGTCCAGAACAATCGCCAGTTGCCGGTTGATGTTCGCTTGCGTGAAATTGCCGAACCGCGTCGCACCCTCGCTGTTCAATGAGAAGCCGACTGCCGGTCGATTGTTCTCGTCGAGGGAGGGCCGCGCATTGCGCAGGTCGCGTCCGGTGACGGCCGGCACGCGACGGACGACGTAATAGACGGTCGCAGGCATCCCCTGCACACCGCCTTCGCTATTACCCGGAATGATCTGCAGGTCCGGCGGCAGGTTGTTGCTGTACGCCTGACGGGCCTGCGCCTCGTCGCTGAAGGGGCCTTGCTCGACCAGCTTCAACTCGAGGATCGCTGTGGACTTGATAATTTCCTTGGCCCGGGCGACGTCCGTGACGCCCGGCAACTGCACCAGGATCTGGTCGTCCTGGGTATGCCGCGCGATCACCGGTTCGGCGACACCGAGCTCGTTGACCCGTCGATCGATGGTCTGCAGCGCCTGATTGACGGCCTCTTCACGGAGTTGGATGGCGATGTTCGGACGCATCGTCAACGTGTGGGAGCCGGCGTTCGACGAGCGGCTGTAGGTGAGCTCGATGTCGGTGAGCAGGCCACGAAACGCCGGGTCCTGATCCGGAGGCACGCCGTCGACACGGAATTCGGTGGTGTTGACCAAAGTGACCGTCGACGCCGCTAGACCGGACGTCTTCAATTGCTCGCGCAGACGATCCGCGGTCGTTTCCGTTTCGATACGGACGGCATCTTCGGTCTGCACGCGCATCACCAGCTGCACGCCGCCTTTCAGGTCGAGGCCGAGCCGTACCTTTTGGTCGGGTGGGTAAAACGCGAACACCGAGAGCGCCACGACGCCGAGGATGATCAGAAGCTTCCAACGCAGGTTTTTGGCCATGGTATTTACGCGTTACGCGTGCTGGGCGTCAACCACGGGCGCTTGTCCCTGGTAGCCGACGATGGCGCTCCGGGCCACGTCGAGACGTACGTTCGGCGCGACTTGAAGCTGCAGCGTCTGGTCGCTGACTTTCGTGATCGTTCCGTGAACACCGCCCGAGGTGATGACGCGATCGCCAACCTTGAGCGTGCTTAGAAACTCCTGGACCTTTTTTTGCCGCTTTCGCATCGGCAGGAGGATGACGAAGTAAAAAATCGCGAGGACCAGCGCAAACGGGATGAGCTGGACCACCGGGTTGGATTGACCGGGGGCTCCAGACAAAGCGAGCACAAGACCGGATTCAAATACTTCCTTAGACATTATGGATTAGGCAAGCGGCGGGAAAAGGTCCGGTGCAACGCCTGCCGGAAGTTTTCGAACGTGCCAAACGCTATAGCGTCCCTAATCCCCCTCATGGTGTCAAGGTAAAAGTAGAGATTATGCACCGTGTTCAGGGTGCTCGCGGTGATCTCGCCGGCGAGAAAAAGATGCCGTAAATAGGCCCGCGAAAACGTGCGACAGGTGTAACAGCCACAGGCCGGGTCGAGCGCGCCATCGTCTTCGGCAAAGCGTGCGTTTTTGATATTGAGAATGCCCTCGCTGGTGAAGAGTTGGCCATTGCGGGCATTACGCGTCGGCATCACGCAATCGAACATGTCGATCCCCCGTGCGACGCACTCGACCAGATCCAGCGGCGTGCCGACGCCCATCAGATACCGCGGCTGATCTGCGGGCAGCAGCGGCGCGGTGATCTCAACGGTCGCGTACATCTCTTCGGCGGCCTCGCCGACGCTCAGACCGCCGATCGCGTAGCCCTCGAACCCGACAGCAACCGTCCGCTCGGCGCTCAACGCACGAAGGTCCGGCGAAGTACCACCCTGGACGATGCCGAATTGCGCTTGACCGGCGTTGGTCGCGATCACCTCTGCGGCGCCGCCCTCGCGGATGGCCTTCCTCCGCGCCCGGCAGCGGGCCGCCCAGCGGGCCGTCAGCTCCAACGAGGCGCGCAGCACCGGCTCGGTCGACGGCAGCGCCGGACATTCGTCCAGCACCATGGCAATGTCGGAACCGAGCTGCGCCTGGATGTCGACGGCTTTTTCCGGCGTCAATGCGTACGCCGTTCCGTCGAGATGCGATCGGAACTCGACACCGCTTTCCGCGATCGTGCGGCGCGACGCCAGGCTGAAGACCTGGTAGCCGCCGCTGTCGGTCAGGATTGGGCGGCGCCAACCCATAAACGAATGCAGCCCTCCGCGTCGGGCGATGAGGTCGTCGCCGGGACGAAGATAGAGGTGGTAGGTATTGCCGAGGATGATGGACGCGCCGACCT
>JACCSI010000725.1 GCA_013813075.1 Acidobacteriota bacterium
ACTCTGCGCGGCGGTCATCCTGATCACCTGGGAGCGCCGCCGTGCGCGCGAAAGCCTGGTCGACGATCTGCAGACCGAATCGCGCATTGGCGTCGAATACGCGTGCCTCTACGACGCGACTGGCGCCCTCTTTGCGACCCACGTCGCCAGCGGCAGCTGCGCCGCCGTCGCGCCTGCCGATGGGCGCAACCTTCGACGACGATGTGACGATGAGCACGTCGGTATTCGCGGGAGAGCGGGGGCGGGTCGGCACGCTGATGGTCAAAAGCGGTCTGGAACCGGTCAACACGCGGCTTCGTCATCAGATCGCCAGCACGGTCATCGTACTGCTGGTGTCATCCGTCGCGGCGGTGGTGCTGATGGCGCGGCTGCAGCGTCAGTTGACCGAGCCGCTGCAGCATCTGGCGGACACGGCACAGGCGGTGTCGCGCGGTCGCGACTACAGCCGTCGGGTCGTCAAGGAGGCGCACGACGAAGTGGGCGCGGTGTCGGACGCGTTCAACGATATGTTGCAGCAGATCCAGACCCGCGACGAGGAACTGCAGAACGCGCTGCGCCTCAAAGATGAATTTCTGGCCACGGTCTCGCACGAGCTGCGCACGCCTCTCAACGCGATGCTCGGTTGGGCGCACGTGCTGCGCAGTCCGCAGTTGACACCCGAGATGACCAGCCAGGCGATCGACGCCATCGATCGCAACGCCCGCTGGCAGGCACGCCTCATCGAGGACATCCTTGACGTCTCCCGCATTATCACCGGCAAGCTCCGACTGGAACCGCAGGCCACCGACCTGGTCGCAATCGTGCGTTCCGCGGTGGACGTGGTGCACCCGTCCGCCGCAGCCAAGAAAATCGACGTGCAGGTTGCCCTCCCCCCAACGGCGCCCTTCATGGGTGATCCAGACCGGCTTCGGCAGGTGGTGTGGAACCTGCTCTCGAACGCGGTCAAGTTCACGCCACAGGAAGGGACCGTGCGCGTACGGCTCGAGCCTGAAGGCGCCGAGTATCGTCTCGAGGTCGCCGACAGCGGTCGTGGCATTACGCCGGACTTCCTACCGTATATTTTTCAGCCTTTCCGTCAAGCCGATGGGTCACCGAGGCGCAGTCGGGGCGGCCTGGGCCTCGGCTTGGCCATTGCAAGGCATTTGACCGAGCTGAGCGGCGGCTCGATTCAAGCAGAGAGCCGCGGGACGGATGAAGGCGCGACCTTCATCGTGCGGTTGCCGCGCCCGACGCGCGCGGCGCGTCAGCCTTTGGCAAGGAGCGGCCGGCTATGACTGAGCGATGGTCCGACTTAGATGGTCACAGGGTCCTGGTCGTTGACGACAACGAGGACACCCGCAACGTGCTGGCAACGATGCTCGAGGCCCATGGCGCCACGGTCTCAACAGCGGCATCGGTTGCGGACGCGCGCCTGGCCCTGGCGGGGCCTCTGCCTGACGTGTTGATCACCGACCTGGCGATGCCGATAGAGGATGGCTTTGGATTGCTCGAGTATTGCCGTCAGCATTCCGATGGGAATCTGCAGGGACTTCCCATTCTGGCGCTCACGGCTTATGGCGGCCAGCAGGCCCAGGATCGGGTGTTGGCGGCCGGGTTCGACGCCTATCTGGCGAAACCCGTCGAACCGCTCGAGGTCGGACGGGTCGTCCGAGAACTGGCGCTCAAGAACTCTTCTTCAACTCGCTGAGCAGGACGGTGAGGGCCGCCACATAGGCTTCGTCGGCCTTGGCGTAGGTCGCCATATAGTCTTTTTCCGACATCCGGTCTTCGCGCCAATTGCCGTCGAAACGGAGGCTCTTGCCACCGGCATCATGAGTGTCGAACGGCTTGTTCGCCTCGCGCGTCGGCCGCAGGCCGTCGGCCCCGCCGTCAGTAATCATCACCCGGCTGTCGGCGATCGACGCGCTGTTTAAATCGATGTAGACATCACGAAATTCCCGGCGTACCAGCTTTTCGTTCAAGACCGCTGGTGCCGTTGTCCGCGCCGCAATGAGAAGCAACTGACCTGGGAAAAAGAGCGCCGCGACGTAGTGATCCGTGGTCCCCTGCCGTGCCGCCACGCTATCGAGCTTGTGCTGCTGGAGCAGTTCGGTGAGCTCTCTGACCAGCGGGGCTGAGCGTGAGCCCTGCGCTTGTACCACCGACGGCGCCAAGGCCGCCGCTAGGAGCGTCGAGCCAACGATCAGGGAGAAGCCGCGCGCAGCCAGTTTCCTCATGGCCGCATCCTATCCTATAAACAGCGATTCTTCTTCTTCGTCGAAGCTGCCGGGGCGGGCGGCCCGGCGCCGTCGCGCGGCTTCGCGGAGGGATTGAAACGCGGTCAGGCCGGCGCGGATGCCGGCCACCAGGGCGAAGCCGCTGTGGGCCGGACCGGTAATAAACTGCTGCGCCACGGAGATGGTTTGCTCGACTTTGACCGTCAAGTCGGCAAACAAGCGGTCAAACCGCTCGACCTGTGTGACGGCCAGATTGGCCGCCTTCGACGCTTCGGCACTGACCGCCGTTAGGTTGGCAATCAAGGGCTTGACGCCCGACTCCAATTCCGAGGCGAGGCGTTCGACTCGACGTGCTACCCGGAACCCGGCCATGATGGCGCCCACCTGCACAACGGCCATCAAGACAACGGAGAACGCGATCACTCCAAGTAACACTTCCGCGGTGTCGGTCACGCTTGCTGGTCTCCGCGCTCCCGGGCCTGCTGAAAGGCCTCCCGACCATGTTCGACGGCGCTGGACAGGGTCTCGCGTTGGCGCTCGTACATCTCACGGCCCTGGTCGACCGCTTCGCGGGCGCGCGCTCGTCCTTCGCGTGTCTTCTGACCGAGGTATTCGCGCGTCTCTTCCCCGGAGGCCGGTGCGAACAGCAGCGCAGCCGCGGCGCCGGTAAGTGCGCCGACGAAGAAGGCGAGCATGACGGTTCCCGCGCCTGAGTTCGTGTCGTTGGACATGGACATAGTGTGCGCCCCAAGATTGGCCCACTGCAGCGGTCGCAGATAAGCGTCCTCAGAAAATACTGACTTTGACGTTGAGATACTTTTTCGGATCCTTTTTCACTTCCGCGAGAAAGTCACGAAGCTCCAGGATCGTCTTGTTCATGTTCTCATACAACTGCTTGTCTTTGAGTAACTGGCCAAGGGTGCCTTCGCCGGCATTCAGGTTGTTGGTGAGCGTCTCCAGCTTATCGACGGTGCCATTCAAGCGGTCGTAGAGCACCGTCTCGGTGAGTAGCTTTCCAGCGGTGCCCTCTCCACGGTTGAGCCGGCCCGTCACCCGCTCCAGATTCTGTGTCGTCGAGGTCACCGAATCGGCGAGCGCGGGATCGTTCAGCAATCGTCCCAGGCTCCCCTCCCCTTTTCGAATGCGCGTCGTAATCGCGTTCAGGTCGGCCACAGATGCCGTCATCTCGTTGTATAGCCTTGGATCGGTGTTCAGCCGACCAAGTGTGCCCCGCCCGCTGGTGATCTGCTCGGCGACGCGGTCCAGCGATTCCACCAGCGTCTTGACGTCGCGATACACCTCATCGTCGGTAAACAACTTGCCTACCGTGCCGCGTCCGGCGCGTACGTCCTGCAGGAGTCTGGTGGCTTCCTGGATCCCCTCGGTCGCCTGGGTCGCGACTTCCGCAATCGAGCCGATTGGCGGTCCGGTGGGCACATACCCCCAGTCGGGAATCGGTTCCCCCTGCGTGGAGGGGGTGATGTCCACGGCGCCTTCGCCAAGCAGCGAGACCGTGCCGAGCGTGGCACGCGACCCGGTGGTGATGCGGCCCCGATGCGCTTCGGCGATCTCGAGGAGCACCTCCACTTTCTCCCCGACAAACTCCGTTTCCCCGACGGCGCCGACATCGACGCCCGCGATGCGAACCGGGGCGCCCGCTTTCAGCCCGGCGACGTTGTCGAACACTGCCTTGATCGAGTAACGCTGCCAGGGAAGGCCACCCTCTCCGCTGAGCAGGAAGATCAACACACTGGCGAGCACCAGCGAAATGACGGCGACGAGGCCGATTTTCAGTTCCGACCAGGCGAGTGAGCGCGTGCGCGGCATGGACCCTCGTTACGACAAAAACGCTTTGAGATACGGATCGCGAGACGCACGGAGTTCGACCGCATTCCCTTCGAAGTGGATCCGTCCGTCTTTCAACATGATGAACTCGGCTTCTTCGGCTTTCTTTTCGTCGGCCAACTCGATGTCGATGGTGCGGTTACGCCGAAGCGCCTCGTGTGTCGCAATCCGGAAGGCGTCGCGGAGCTGGTGTGTGACCACGATCGAGCTGACGTTTTCGAGGTCCCGCAGCTTGATGATCTCATCGTCGATGGTATCGGCCGTAATCGGATCGAGCCCGGTGGTAGGCTCGTCGTACAGCAGAATTCTCGGCTTGAACGACATGGCGCGGGCAATGGCGACGCGACGCCGCTGTCCCCCCGACAACTCGGAGGGCATCTTGTCGATGTGTTCGGTCAGTCCGACAAAGCCCAGGACTTCCTCGACACGCTGTCGGACTTCGTCAATCGGCATGTCGCTTTCTTCATACAGCTTGTAGCCGACATTCTCTGCGACTGTGAGCGAGTCGAACAGCGCGCCTTCCTGGAACACCATCCCAAGGTCCGTGCGCACCTTCATCATCTCGTGCTCGGTCAGGGTGTCGACGCGTTCCCCATTGACCCAAATGACACCGCGGTCCGGTTTCAGCAGGCCGAGAATCAGTTTCAAGATCGTGGACTTCCCTGCGCCGCTCGCGCCAAGAAACACCTTGGTGTGACCGGTGATCAGCGTGAAGCTGACCTCGGTCAGAATCACCTTGTCATCGAAGGCGAGAGACACCTTGTCGAAGACCACGATGGGGGAGCCGGGCCCCATCGCCTCGGCAAATTCGGGTGACCGCTCGGACGCCAGCATGTCAGTACATCAACGTAATCAACAAACGCGTCAGGAAGAAGTCGACGGCAATCACCGCCACCGATGACGCGACCACCGCCTTGGTCGTGGCGCGACCCACGCCCTGCGTGCCGCCACGGGCACGCAGGCCGACGTGGCACCCAATGGTCACAATCGCGAATCCCAGGAAGAAGGGTTTGATCAGACCCATCCACGCATCCTCGAGATACAACCCTTCGACAATCGAGGTCCAATACAGGCTCGAGGCGACGCGCAGTTGCGTCACCGCGATAATCCAGCCGCCGAGAATGCCGACGGCGCTCGCGATGATGGTCAGCACCGGCGTCATGAACAAACCCGCCAGCATCCGCGGTACGACCAGCTTGCGAATCGGGTCGGTGCCGAGCGCGCGCAGGGCATTGATCTGATCGGTGACCATCATCGATCCCAGTT
>JACCSI010000011.1 GCA_013813075.1 Acidobacteriota bacterium
GCTGGTGATGCGCAGCTTCGGCGACACGCCTTACACGATCGTCGGCATCGCCGGCGAGGTGCGAACGTTCGGGCTCGACGAAGACGCCGGCTTTGTGTTCTACGGCTCGGCGACACAATACTCGGGATGGAATCCCATGACGCTGGTGTGGCGGGCGCAGGGGCCGTCTGCGGACACGGTGCGTGCATCGCTTCGCTCCATCGATCAAAGCGTGCCGATCTCAGACGTGCAGTCGATGGAATCGCTGCTCGATGAGTCATTCGGGCCGCGCCGCTTCAATCTCTATCTCTTGAGTGCTTTCGCTGCCGTGGCGTTGGCGCTGGCCGCGATCGGACTCTTCGGCGTCATGGCGTATCTGGTCTCACAGCGTACGCGGGAGATCGGCGTGCGGCTCGCGCTGGGTGCGACACGCGTAGAGGTGTTCCGGTTGATCCTTGGACGCGGCATGGCGCTCGCGATCATCGGCGCAGTGGGCGGGGTCGGCGCCGCGTTCTGGCTCACGCGCTTGATGGAGACGCTGTTGTTCTCGGTATCGCGAACTGATCCGATGACGTTTGTCGTCGTGCCGCTGACGTTGATCGCCGTGGCGGCCCTGGCGTGCTACCTGCCGGCGAGAAGAGCGATGCGGGTCGATCCCGTCATCGCTCTCAGAGTGGATTAGCCGATCACCATCCGAACGCCGCGCCGATCTGCACGGGCCAGAAGTCGTCGCTGATGACCACTGTTCCGGCCTCCGGCAGTCTCTCTGTCCAGCGGCCGTCGCGCCAGTAAGACAGGAAATAGGTCAGCGGGTTGCGGCAGTGCATCAGGCAGGCGCGCTTGAGCGGGGCAAATTGAAAGGCACGCCGAGCAGCATCTCGAAGCGCGTCTTGTCGCCCATCGGCAGGCCGACGCGTTCGCCGAGCTGCGCGTCGGTCATGTGCTCGACCTTCTTCGCAAATTCCTCGCCGTTCGACTTGAGCAGGTCGACGATCAGCGTCTTGGTGCTCAACGCCTGTGACTTCCCACCCGCTTCACCCATCCAGCGGCCGAAGTCCTCCATGGCGACGGCCGCCTTCTTCTCGACGAAGTGGCACTGCTGCGCCCAGTGCGGCGTGGTGGCGAAGTGCGCGAGGATCTCGCCGACGCTCATCGTGTCGGGTGCGGCGCGGAAGGAATACTTGTCCTCCGGAATGTCCTCGGCAACTTGAATAATGTTCTTGCGAACGGTGCGGAAGCTCTCCGCCAGGTCCGTGGCTCCGTAGTAATTCATAACTCACCTCAAAGAAGATCCGCCGGGCGATGATGCGGGCCGGATACGCTGAGTTCAATGGAGAGTCTACAGCGCTAAAAGCGGTCGGCCTTGTAACGCGATCAACAGCAGGCCGCCCATGATCGCGATCCACACAACGCTCACCGCAATCATCACATTCCTAGCAGGAAATTTGGTTCTGTCGAGAATAAATCCGAGCAGCGGCAAGGCTTGCATCGCGTGCATGCCGAAGAAATGGGCGATGCGCAGATCGCCGTGTCTTGGGGCTCGGATCTGAGAACGGGGCTTATGTTGCCTCCTGACCTCGCTAATGCTTCCTATCTTCCCGATCCGTGGCTTGGTTCTCATCGCGACGACGCGTCGTTCCAGGCGCTCGGCGACCGCGACGCGGCCGCCGCCTTCGAGGCCAGCGCCGGCGCGTTGATGCGCAACGCAGTCAAGGCGGGATGACTCTGAAATCTACCGCAGGACGATTCGCTCGGTCACGCGCCCTGCATTAATCGGTCGCACTGAGAAGGCCGGGTTGGTGCGCATGGCCGAAGTGACGAACGGATCCCCCTCGAAGACGATCTCGAAAATACGCGGCGCGAAGCCGCGCGTCCCGACCTCGAAATGAATGTGCGCCGGTGCTCGTGAGTCCGGATCCGACCCGGGTCGAATCGTTTCAAATGACCATGACCCATCCGCCGCCGAACGGAGGAACAGCTTCAATCGTGGATCGCGATTGTCGCTGATCGGCTTGACGCCGTAATAGCCCTCGGCATCCGTGTGAAACACGTCGATCGATGCCCCCCCGATCGGGGAATTCTTGGCGTCGACGACGACTCCGCTGACAGTGAGCTTCGCCCGGTTCTGCGGCAGGCGCGAGCCGACCCACGGAGGGCGCTTGCGCCGGGGCTTCGTGAATGGTTTGGGCTATCGACGCGGCGATTGCGAGCACGCAGACGAACACCTTCATGCGGCCGATTCTGCCACGCGCCGGCGGTGCCCGGCACCTCACCCGCAACCTTCGATGTGCGGAACGGTGGGGCAGGCAGCGTCGCCAAGCCGCGACAATAGAAGCCAACGTCAGCCTCGAACCTCGGCGAGACACCATTCAAACCCTGGACCCCGTAATTCCGTCCAAGCCCTCATGCACGACCAGTTACGCCAGAATTTCCGCCACAGCGTCAGGAGCCTGCTGCGGGCGCCGGCCTTCAGCCTCATAACCATCCTCACCCTCGCGCTGGGAATTGGCGCCAATACCGCCATTTTCTCGATCGTCAACGGTGTCATCCTGCGGCCTCTGGCGTATCCCCACCCCGATCAGTTGATGTACCTGACGACGCGGTTTCCCGCGTTCGGCTTCGACCAGTTCTGGGTCTCGCCCCCTGAATACTTCGAATTCCGCGAGATCAACCAGTCGTTTGCCGCGGTTGGGGCATTCACGACCGGTGAGGTGAACCTCACATCTGGCGATCGGCCGATGCGCGTTCGCTCCGCGGGCGTGGACGATGAGCTGCTCAGGGCGCTTGGGGTGCCGCCCGCGCAGGGCCGCCTGTTCAACAAAGGCGAGGCCGATCTCACCGGCCCGCCGCCGGCGCCCGGGTCGCCGCCCGTGCCGCTGCCGGCCATCGTCATCCTGTCGCACGAACTCTGGCAGACGGCATTTGGCAGCCGTAACCTCGTCGGTCAGACGATCGAGGTGAACGGCCTGCCACGCGAGGTCGTCGGCATCATGCCGCCCGGTGTCGATGTCATGGACAACCGCACCGAGATTTGGACACCGCTCGGGCTCAATCCCGGCAATCGCCAGAATCGCGGCAATCACTTTCTCTATCTGATTGGCCGGCTCAAGGACGGCGTGTCGCCGCAGCAGGCGCAGACGGAGCTGACGGCCCTGATTCAAAACTGGGGCGAACGCGTCGGCGTGAAGCAGCATGTGTTCGCGCCGCCGCCGCCTCCCGCCGCCGACGGCCAGGCCAATCCCGGCGGCGGCCACATTCTGCAAATGAAGCCGGTGCAGGAAGAGGTCGTCGGCAGCGCAAGCCGCGCCATCTGGGTGCTGCAGGCGTCGGTCGGGTTCGTGCTCCTTATCGCCTGCGCGAATCTCGCCAACCTTCTGCTCGCGCGCGCCGAGACGCGTCATCGCGAGTTCGCGGTGCGTACGGCGCTTGGCGCCGGCCGCGGGCGGTTGCTGCGCCAGTTCATGACCGAGGGTGTGCTGCTGTCGATTGTCGGCGGCGCACTCGGACTGCTGCTGGCGCGCGCCGGCGTGCAGGCGTTGATTCGCCTGTATCCAACAGCGTTGCCGCGCACGACCGAAGTAGCCGTCGACCCGTTGGTGCTGTTGTTCACGCTCGGCGTCTCGATCGCAACCGGGCTGGTGTTTGGTCTCGCACCGTTGATGCACACGCGCGTGTCAGGTCTGGTCGTCGCGCTCAAGGAAGGGGGCGCCAAGGGTGCGACCGGTGCAGCACGCCACCATATTCGTCGCGGATTGGTGGTTACGGAAGTCGCACTGGCGGTAATACTGGTGATCGGCGCTGGCCTGATGCTGCGGACGGTCGCCAACCTCACCAACGT
>JACCSI010000014.1 GCA_013813075.1 Acidobacteriota bacterium
CCTCCGGATCGACCAGCTCCCCACCCTGGGCCCAGAACATCGGCAGATGGTCGAAGACGGTGCCCTCCCAGCGTCCGCCATTGTAGAGATATCCGGCAATGCCGCGCTCCTTCGCGACGCGGCCGCCGATGTCTATCAGCTCCGACCATGTCGCCGGGGGCATCGGCACCAGGTCCTTGCGGTAGAACAAGGCGCGGCAGTCGGTCTCGTGCCACACGCCGTAAATGTTGCCCTCGCGATCCGACAACGTGTCGATCGTGAACGGCAGAAAGTCGGCGCGGTCGCCGGCCGGCCAATACGGATTGAGCGGCTGCAGATGACCGCCCTCGATGAACAGCGGCAACCAGAAACTGTCGATCGAGGCGACATCGGGCAGTCGACCCGACGCCGCCGCGAGCAGCAGCTTCGCCTTGTGCTGCTCCAGCGCCGGCATCATCGACATTTCCAGCTGCACGCCGGGGTTGGCCATCGCCCATTCGGTGAACACCGTGCGAAAGACCGCGGCGATCGACGGCAGCGCCGCCAGGTGTGAATAGTCCTGCTGCGCCCAGACGGTGAGCTGCAGCGGCGCATCTGGATGCCCGACGCGTACCGGCGTGACCAGCGGCTGGGCCTGCGGCGTCGCCGCGGCGAGGCAGATCACACACCCGAGGACAACGACAAGGTGGCGAAGGGTCACTGCCGCACAATGTAGACGGGATTGGTGTACGCCACCGGCCACTGATCCTGGCGACGAAATTCAAAACGCACGTACCCGAATTGCACAGGGCGTTCGACACGGGCCCGCCCGCGATCGTCGAGCGGCACGTCGACCGGCGTCCCGCCGTTGCCGACAATCAGCAGCCGTCCGTATACCAGCCCCGGCGCATGAACATCGATCGTCGCGACCGTGCTTTCGCTAATCGCCAGCGAGTCGCCGATGCCGGCGGTCCGGTTGCCGGCGCGCACCACCACTTGCGGCGTCGCCTCCTGAGCGCCGTTGACGACGATGACACGGCCGGCACGAATCGCCCCGAGAATGGCGTCCTGCGTCAGCGCCGGCGAGTAGACGCGTACGTTGGCGACGTCGATCGGGTTGGGCGCACTGTGCCAATCGCTCGAGCCGACGCCGGTGATGCGGCGGCCGCTCCTCAGAAGCTTGTCCCACATCGCCAGTGCGCCAGTGACTTCGCCATGGCGTCCGTTGGAGATTTCCATCGCCTCGATGCCGTCGACAAACGCGTGTTCCCAGCCGCACGCGACACAGGTCGACGCCGGGTGATTCACGGAGAAGAGGCCCCCCAGCCGGCGCGCCGCCCCCACGAGATCGGCAATCCGGCGATCGCCGGGACCGACGCGGAAGTCGACCCACTCGCCATGGTCGAGGCCCCACACGCTCGCATGTCCGCCGGGCGTCGTGACTTCCTCACCGGCAATCCACAACGGCCGCGCCGGCAGCGCGGCGTCGCGGGCGAGCTCGTAGGTGTGCGTGGTGTTGTTGTGATCGGTGATGGCGACGAAATCAAACCCCGCGTCGCGAGTGATTCGCATGATCTCTGCAGGGCTGACCGTCCCGTCACTGTGGAGCGTGTGCGTGTGCAGCGCGCCCATCAGCCAGCCAGCAGGCGCGGTGCTGGGAGGGATCGCGACCGGCACGTGTAGTGGGCGGGCAGCGGGGCCGGGCGGTCCCGCCTCTGTTTCGATCGTCAGCGTGACATCGACGCCGCGCTCGGCGACCTTGTAGAGGCCCAGCATCACGTGCCATTGACCGGGCGGCAGCGGTCCCGGGCGGTATCCGGACGAGGTCTCGCGCGCTCCGATCTCAAAGCCGGTCTTCGCGCCGCCGCTGTAACCGCGAAACGCGTGCGTCCCCAGGTCCAGTGGGCCGGGCTCGAAGACACCGAGATCGACCACGTTGTCGCCGTCGACGCGATCGTATTGCGAGCTGACGCGCAGCGTCGCCGTCCCGGCCGGCACCTCGAAGGGCACGTATTGATATCGCCCGCTGACGCGGTCTGCAGGCGTGTAGTGGCGCGTGATCGTCAGCGGCGCTTCAGCGCGCGCGTCGACCAACACGGCCGCCGCGAGAGCAGAGACGACCAGGACCGCACCGGCAATGCGCACCGCGCGCATTATAGCGGGGGCCATCAGCCATCAGCTATCGGCTTTCAGCGCTTTCAGCTTGGGACCTGAGAGCACACTGGGCCCATCGCTGATTGCTGAAGGCTGAAGCCGAAAGCCCAATGGGCGTGATCGGACCCTGGCCCCCGGCTCAGGCGTGATCCGACCTGGCCCCCCGCTCAGGACGCAGGGCGCATCGCGGAGCTGCTGGGGCTTGCCGAGGACCCTCGCACGGACGTGCGCGCGTTCCGTGCGCTCACGTCTGTGATGCGCGCCGGCCGGTTGCACCGCCAGTCGGACCTCACGCAGCGCTGACGGTGACGCGCGCGCGCCCGATGTCGGGTGTACGCTATCAACGTGGATCGTGACGAGATCATCCGGGTTCTTCGCGCCTTCGAGGCCGCCGGACTGGACTACGTGTTGATCGGCGCCACCGCAATGGGCCTTCATGGCCTCGTCCGCGCGACCGAGGACATTGATTTGTTCATCAAGCCCACGCCGGAGAACATCGAGCGCCTTCGAACGGCGTTCCGCGCCACCTACGACAGTGATCCGCACATAGAGGAGATCTCCACGGACGACCTGCTCGGCGAATACCCGGCGGTTCGCTACTATCCGCCCAGCGGCGACTTGTATTTCGACGTGATGACACGCCTTGGCGACAGCGCCAGCTTCGCGACGGTGGCCGGCGAAATCAAGCTGATTGAAGGGACGCGCGTCCGCGTTGCCACTCCTGAAGCGCTGTACCGGCTGAAGAAAGACACCGTTCGTGCCAAGGACCGCGAGGACGCCGTCGCACTGCGCGAACGTTTTCAGTTGAAAGACGAACGATGAGTGGCCGGTCGCGTGTTCAGAAGTTTCGCTCAGCCGAACAGATGCAGAACACCCCGCCAGAGGTGCAGGGCGCCAGCGATTTCGACCGGTTCCTGCGTCACTGCGCCCGCTATTGGGCGCTCACGCCGCGTGTCTACCCTCGCGGCGTGTTCAAATTTCGCACGGTTGAGGACGCGCAGCGCGCACGCGATCGGCACGCCGGCAGCTGAGTGACTTCGGAGCGCCTTCTCCCACCGAGCGGGACCCTGAAGCGAGAATGTTCAGCGCGGCGCTGCGCCCGCCGGCTCCGCCGTTCCACAAGGCGTCGCCGGATCGGATGCTCCGGATCGCCCATCCGAAGCAGCACCATCAGCTCGGCATCGATCACTTCTGCCTCCCGACCCCCGGCCCACGCCCACGCGCCTGTTCTATTCCTTTGTTACTTGCTGCTGGTCTTCGGGCTGCTCTACGGTGCCCCGTACGCGGTGAACGCCACCTCATGAGCGAGACCTTCCCAGCCAGCATTCGCGGGACGGCCGTCTCGCTCGGCCTGCCCGGCCGGTGCGTACGCAGCACGTGCGCCGGCTCACGTGCTGCGCCGACGCGACTTGGCTCTTCTGCGTATCGACGTCTGCTGATTGGTGTTACCCGAGGAGCGTCCGCGCCCATTCGAGCCGCAGCGTTGTTGATCGCAGGTACCGCGGCGTCGTCGTCAGGTTCCAGCGAGGCCCGCTGATGGCGCCTGGTCAGCGCCGTGCCGCACCGCTGACGGGCAAGGACGCAAGAT
>JACCSI010000033.1 GCA_013813075.1 Acidobacteriota bacterium
GCGTAGGCGTGGCCCGCCCTTCACACCGCGGCAGGTGTTTCGCTGCGGTTTCCGCCGGGTGCGATTCGAGTCTTTCGGTGCAGGCGCGTGCGAATCGGCGATATGAAAGAGCCTGCAGCAGCCCGGGGCGAGGCCGCTTCTCAGACGTCTGGCGTGTTGAAACGCACACCGCGCCAACGTGGCCCGAGGAGTTCTCGACTGGCGGCTCCGTCCCACGCACCCGCGCCGTGCACGACTAGCTGTCGCGCAATTCCTGCAGGATGTTCTCGAGCGCCGAGATCACTTCGTCCTTGGACGCGCTCTTCTTGTTGAAGCTCAGTCGCAGGTTGAAGGCCTTATGTGACGGTCGGAAGTTAAAGGTGAACGCTTTCGGGCGACCGGCTTTCGGCTTCTGCGTTTCTTTCCGGATCTGCTCGCGTGTGGCGCCGCCTTCGGTGGCAACCTTTTCAATCAGGGCCAGCATCTTTTGCGGGTCGCCTTGACGCACGATGGACAGCAACACCGATTTGTTGGTGACGCCCGCCAGCCGACACACCTTTCTCACTTCGGCCGGCATCCCGTTGAGCGCCAGCGATTCGGTGACCGCAGTGCGCGACTTGCCCAGCCGCTTGGCGAGGTCCTCGTGGGTATAGCCGCACTTCTGCGCCAGGCTGTGTACCGCTTCCGCCTCTTCAAACGGCGTCAGATCTTTGCGCTGGATGTTTTCCACCAGTGCGATTTCAAGCATCTCGGTGTCGTCGACGTCGCGGATGACGACCGGCAGTTCGTGCATTCCGGACTGGACCGCCGCATGGTAGCGGCGTTCGCCGGCGATTATTTGAAAGCGGGCGCCCCGCTGCCGCACCACCAGCGGCTCGATGATGCCCTTTTCTGCAACGGAGGCGATCAGTTCGGAGAGGTCCCCCATGGCTTGGCGGGGCTGGTCAGGATTGGGATCCACCTGATCGATCGGCACCATGCGTCCGACCGGCGTGCCGGCGGATGCCGCGAGCGTTTCGACGTAATGCGCATCGTGGCGCATCTGCACACGTTCTGGCAGGCCTCGCTTAGACACGGTCCATCACCTCCTCGCACAAGCTGTAGTATTCGGTCGCCCCACTCGAGTCCGGGGCAAAGGTGAAGATTGACTCCCGATACGCCGGACTTTCCTCCAGGCGCACGCTCTTGCTGATCACGGTCTTGAACACCTTCTCGCCAAACACTTTTCGAATCTGTTCGCGAATGTCCCGGCCGAGCGCGGTCCGCTTGTCGTGCATGGTGATCACGACCCCCAGAATACGCAGCTCGGGGTTGGGTCGCTGCCGGACTTTTTCAATCGTTTCGAGCAGGTCATCGGTGCCTTCCAGGGCGAAGTAGGACGACTGGATCGGAATCAGCAGATGGGTCGCCGCGACCAGGGCGTTCACGGTCAACAGACCCAGTGCCGGCGGGCAGTCGATGACCACGTGCGGGAAATCGGTGATGACCTCCTTGAGCTCGTCCTTGAGGCGAAACGGCGCATCTAATTCGCCGGTCATGCGCGCTTCGAGTTTGGCCAGGGCGATGCGCGCCGGCGCGACCGCGAGGTGTGGCAGCGACGTCTGCACGATGACGTCACGCAGGTGCACTGACGTTTCGATGAAGACGTCGTACATGCTGCGCTGCACTTCGCGCATGTCAACGAAGGACATGCTGCTGTTGGCTTGTGGATCGAGGTCGATCAGCAGTGTCTTGCGGCCCCGCATGGCAAGCGCCGCGGCGAGGTTAATCGCGGTCGTCGTTTTACCGACGCCGCCTTTCTGATTGGCAATCGCGAGAATCATGCGGGCGAGATGACCGACGCAGAGTCTAACACGACGCGCAACGTCGGCCGACAATTTACGCGCCGGGTCGTTCGCTAAGTGGAGTATAAAGAACGACTTGAAGGAATTGTCGGCCGGCCGACGCCCTGGACGAACACTTGAGGCGACACGAGAAAACCAGCCTGGATGGCAGAGGAGCTAATTATGCGAGGCAAGCGGGACAGCTCGGACTGAGCAAGAAGAGCCTCTGGGTCCCGTCCGCGGCGCTCTGGCACTCGGCTACATTTTGTATTTCCCCATGTCATCTGGATCGAGCGACTCGAGCCATTGCTGCAGGCGATCGGAGTCCTGTTTGTCGTTGGTGAAGTCCACACTCTTGGCGTGGTCAATGACGTGCTCTTCGACCAGGATCGGTGCCCGCGTCCGGAGAGCTAGCGCGATGGCGTCGCTGGGCCGCGCGTCGATGGCGACCGGACCCCCCGGCGTCTGAAGATGGATGATCGCGTAGAACGTGTTGTCTTTCAGATCGCAAACAACGATGCGCTCGACCGCCGCCTGGAGATCCTGAATGACATTGCGAAGCAGGTCGTGAGTCATCGGCCGCGGGGTCTGAATGTTTTCGATTTGGAGCGCGATGGCATTGGCTTCGAACACACCCACCCAGATAGGCAGCACCTTCTGGCCATCGTGGTCACGCAGAATGATGATCGGCATGTTCGTGATGGGATCGACCATCAGGCCCTTGATGGTCATCTCGACCAGCGCCGCGCTGCGCGTTTCGGGATCGGGTTCCACAGCTCACCTGCTTTCGCCGCTAAGACAATCGACTGACCACATCGTCGCGGCCGACGGCGCCGCCAAGTAGCGCTGAGAGCTAGACGACCTCGCCCCACAGGCTATACGGTCCGGCGCGCCGAATCGCAACCTCGACGAATCGGCCCACCCAGTCAGCGTGACCCGGAAAATTGACCACGGTGTTGCCAGTGGTGCGCCCCGACACTTCCCAATCACGGCGTTGACTTCGCGCATCCACCAGGACCTCGACACGGTGACCGACCATCGCTTCATGAAGTTCCAGCTGAATGCGCCGCTGAAGCAATTGTATCTCGCGTATCCGACGAGTCTTATCGTCCGCGACGACATCGTCCGGCATTTTCTTCGATGCGAGCGTGTTAGGGCGCACCGAGTATTTGAAGGAAAAGATGCAACTGAAGCGTACGGCGTCTACTAACGAGAGCGTTTCCTGATACTCCGCTTCGGACTCTCCGGGAAAACCAATAATGATATCGGTCGAGAGCTGGATGTTCGGGATGTCTGCGCGAATTTTGGCCACCAGGTCGAGATAGTGCTCCCTGGTGTGGCGCCGTCGCATTCGCTGGAGCACAGGCGTGGAGCCCGACTGCACCGGTAGGTGGATGTGCTTGCAGACCGCGGGCAAATCGCGGACCGCCGCAATGAGCCGCGCGGACGCGTGGCGCGGGTGGGGACTGGCAAAACGAATCCGTTGCACGCCCGCAACGTTGTTGACGGCCTCGAGCAACCCGGCGAAGTCGCAGTGTGGGTCGTCCGGTGCCTGGTAGTGATTCACGATCTGTCCGAGCAGTTGGACTTCGCGACGTCCACTCTCCACGGCCGCTCGTACGTCGGCGAGGATTTCCGCCTTTGCGCGCATGCGTTCGTGGCCGCGGGTGTACGGAACCACACAGAACGCGCAGTAGTCATTGCAGCCTTCGATAATCGTGACGTAGGCCTTGACTGCGTCGGCGTGCCGCGCCAAGCCAAGTGGAAATGACGGCTCGTCGTACGGGGTGCTTACGTCCACGATGGCCGCCAATGCGCGGGTCGCGGTGCTGACATCCTGCTGCCGTTGGACGCGCGCTTGCGCGGCGAGCATCGGCAGCATCTTCAGCCGCTGGGTGCCAACGACGAGGTCAATCACATTGGAGCGCTCGAGCAGGCGGCTTCCCTCTTGTTGGGCCACGCAACCGGCGACGGCCACAACGGGGAAATGGCCGGTGGCGCGTCCCATGCCTTTGATGTGACCAAGCCGGGAGTGCAACTTCTCCTCCGCCTTTTCACGGACGCTGCAGGTGTTGATCACCACTAGGTCGGCGTCCGCGTCGCCGGCTGCGGGCTCGTAGCCAGAAGACTCCAGCAAACCTGCCATGCGCTCCGAGTCATGGACGTTCATCTGGCAGCCGTACGTCTCGATGAAATACTTCATAACGCGACAGAATCATAAGCCACTGGCGCGACTACGCCGCATGCACCCAGCCGAACACGGCGCCGATCCAGAGAAATACGGATCCAACCGGCCGCTTGTGATCGCAGACCTCCTCGAACC
>JACCSI010000042.1 GCA_013813075.1 Acidobacteriota bacterium
ACGCCTTGCCGTGTCGCGACGTTTTGCCGTGTCGCGACGCTAGGCCTTGCGCGGCCGCAGCTTAGCGCGCGCCTGGCGCGCGGTCTGTTCGAGCCGTCCCGCTTCCGCTTCCGCCGCCTTGCGGCCGCGGACGGTCAGGCGGTAGTACCGCCGCCGCTCGTCGTCGAGCGACGGGTCGGGCCTGCCGACGTTTTCGTCGATCAGGCCCGATTCGAGCAGTCGCTTGATGACGGTATACAGCGTCGCCGCGCGCAGCTGCACCTGCCCATCGGTGCGCTGCACCACCTCTTTGCCGATGGCGTAGCCGTGCTTATCCCCATCGGCGAGCGCGACGAGCACCTGGAATTCGGCGGCGGTAAGCGGCGGGTGCGGCAGAGTCACTCACCTGATGATATATCACCAGGTGATATAGTCAACCGTCCGACAGGTGGCCGAGCATCGATGTGTCCTCCTGGTGCATCCCGGCTTCGACACGTCCGCTCCGCTGCGCGAACTGACCGCAGTCCCAGTCCTCCTCGTCCGGAAGCAGATCCGCGAAGCGCAGGTCATATTCGCCAAGCCGATACACTTCGTCGGCAAGGATGTGGTCGCGAATCAACGTCAACACCTCGATCTGCGCTTCGCCCTTCGCAATAGCGCCCTCGAGCACGCCTTCGGGCCAGGCAAATTTCTTTTCGTTCCGCGTGGGATCCTGGAGATCCTCGTAGTTCCGCCGCACCTCGCGCAGGTGCCACTGGATACGCTCCTCGAGCTTGGTCTGCAGGACCGCGCCCGTCATCGTCAGTTTCAATCCATCAATCACGACGCCCTTCGTTTCCGACCTCGAGACGACGTTGGCATCGTCTGCGCTGATCGTCAAGATGGCAACAACTGCCACCCCGTTGTGGGCGACGGCGGCGTGAATCGGAGCCTTTTGCGTGGTCGGGGCGGGCGTTGCCGGCCTACCGGGAGCGCAAGTACAGATAGCCTGCGAGCACGATGAGAAATAACAGCAAAGCCAGAAGGGGAAAGTTCGAGGACGACTTCTGCTCGGCGTTTGAACGTAGCGGCCGGTCGGGCAGAATGGCGGGGGCCGAGGGACCGCGATCGAGCGCCTCGACGTAGGCCTTGGCTTCCTTCAGACCCAGGCCACCGCGCTCGCGCACGAGTTTGATAGCGTCGATTTTTCGCCCGGCGCGGGCAAGACGTGCCGCTTCGTCCCGGACTGCGTCAGCGTTCATGTTCGCCACTATAATCCTGTCTACACGCAGGAGAACCCATGTCCCTTGGTCGCCGCGAATTTCTTGCGGGCGCTGGCGCGCTCGCCGTCTCGGCTCGTTCCGCACTCGCTGCCCTGCAGCCGATGCGGCCGGGCGCCATCTTTCCTGCCACGGTGCGCGCGGATTTCCCTGGCGCGACGGTCGAAACCTATCTCAATGCCGCGGCGATCCATCCGCTTGGCACCTTTGCCGCCAATGCCGTCGAGCAGACGATGGCGTATCGGATGCGCGGGGCGGGTCCCGGCCGTGCCGACTTCGGCATCGACCGCCAAAACGACTTGAAGAAGCGCCTTGGCGCAATCATCCACGCCAAGGAGACTGAGCTCGCGTTTACCTCGAGCACGTCGGACGGCGAGAACATCATCATCCTCGGCCTCGACCTGCCGAAGCGCGGCGGGAACATCGTGCTCGACGAACTGCACTTCACCTCGTCGTTGTATCTCTTCAAGGAGCTCGAGAAAAAAGGCGTCGAGCTGCGCATCGTCAAGCATAAGAACTGGGCGATCGACATCAGCGACATGGACCGGGCCATCGACAAGAACACGCGTCTGGTGTCGCTGGCGATGGTGTCGAACGTCAACGGCTTCATGCACGACGTCAAGGCCGTCAGCGCGCTGGCGCATGCGCGCGGCGCCTATGTGTTTGCCGACATCATCCAGGCGGTCGGCGCGGTGCCGATTGATGTGAGGGCGCTTGGCATCGACTTCGCCGCGACCGGCACCTACAAATGGCTGATGGGCGAGCGCGGATTTGGCTTTCTCTACGTGCGCGAAGAGCACCAGGGGACGGCGCTGCCGACGACGCGGTACGGGCACCGTCAGGTGACGAACTTCAACCGCGCGTTGTTGACATGGCAGCCGCTCCCCGGCGCCGCCATCTACGAGACCGGGAACATCTCACCGCTGCTCGCGTCGTGCGTCTCGGCAGGCATTGATTACGTCACTGCGCTGGGCATCGACAAGATTCGCGCGCATGCCAAACAGTTGACCGATCGGCTGCAGACCGAACTGCCGCCGCTTGGATACAAGTCCCTGACACCGCGCGACACCCAGACGCCGATCGTCGCGTTCGAGTTGAAGGACGCCGCAGCCACGGCAAAAGCGCTGCTGGCCGGCAAGATCGCAGGGACGGTCGTCGCCAACGAGAACCGGCTGCGCCTGTCGGTCTCGGTCTTCAACACCCACGACGACATTGATCGCGTCGTCAATGTGCTGCGTGGCACCGCGCCGACGTCCGTCGCCGGCGGCGTGTAAGCTGCGACCGAGAGTCGCGCGCGGAGAGCGACCGTCGAAAAGCGCTGAAATCATGTGTAGCCCTGCGCGGCGCGGGGCGGCTCCGCGCGCTACACTCTAAGAGGATGGACGAATCGGCACGTCTGGCGGCGCTGCGCAGCTACCGCATTCTGGATACCGATCCGGAGCAGGGCTTCGACGATCTCGCGCTGCTGGCGTCCCAGGTGTGTGGCACACCGATTGGGACGATTACCCTGCTGGACGAAGATCGCCAGTGGTTCAAGGCGCGGGTCGGCCTCACCGAAACGGAAATCGAGCGAAGCGTCTCCTTCTGCTCGCACGCGATTCAACGTCCGGAGATCATGGTCGTCCAGGATGCCCTCGACGATGAGCGCTTCAGCCACAACCCGCTCGTGCTCGGCGAACCGCATATCCGCTTCTACGCCGGCGCGCCCCTGGTCACGCCGGAAGGTGCCGCCATCGGCACGCTCTGTGTGATCGACCGCGTGCCGCGTCAGCTCAACGCGGCGCAAGTGCGAGCCCTCCACGCGCTGCAGCGCCAGGCGCAGGCGCAGCTCGAACTGCGACGCAATCTGCTGCAACTGGCAGGCGCGCTCGCGGCGCGGGACCAGGCGGAAGCGGCGCAGAGCAAACTCGTCGAGGACCTGCGTCAGCAGCTCGACAACGTCAACAAACTTTCCGGGCTGATGCAGTTCTGCTCGACGTGCCACATGAACCTAACGCTGCCGGCTGTCCCCGATTCGATTGAAAGAGTCAGTGAAGGCATCGTCCAGCTGCTGCAAGGCAAGGGCTGGTCGGAAGCAGAAATCATCAAGGTCGACTTGGCACTGCAGGAGGCGCTCGCCAACGGCATCCGCCACGGCTGCAAAGGCGACCCAACCAAATTCGTCCAGTGCATCGTCACCACTGACGCCGCGGGAGATTTGATGGTCGTCGTGCGCGACCCCGGCACCGGATTCGACCCGGCCGCCGTTGCCAATCCGCTCGACGGTGAAAACATCCTGAAGACCAGCGGCCGGGGCGTGTTCTTGATCAATCAGCTGATGGACGAAGTGGCATTTGCGGATGGCGGGCGAGAAGTCCAGATGCGGAAGCGCAAGAG
>JACCSI010000051.1 GCA_013813075.1 Acidobacteriota bacterium
GGCCCCCGCCGCGGCCGTCGCGGCATCGCCTCGAGCCCCGGCAGGGTCCGGTTCCCAGCCGGTTGCACCTGCCTCACCCGCGGCGTCGGCAGGCCAGCCCGCACCCGCTGCGCCTGCGCGCACTTTGGCGTCACCGCCGGCTGCGGTTAAAACGGCCGAGGCACCCACCGCACCCATCCAACCGATGCCAATGACCACCGTCAACAGCGACATGATGAGCGGCATCGATCGGCCGCAGCAAACCGTTGCGCGCACCGCGGCCGAGTGGCAGGCGATGTGGCAACAGCATGCGCCCGGACGCCAGGCGCCGGCGATCGACTTCGCGAAGAACATGGTCGTTGCCGTGTTTCTCGGCAGCCGGTCATCGAGCGGGTACCAGGTGGAGATCACGGGTGTCCGCGTGGACGGCACGACGCTGGTCGTGCAATGGTCGGAGCGCCGCCCCGCCACCGGGACGGTGGCCGCGCAAGTCATGACCTCACCAGCACACCTCATTTCCGTGCCGCAGCACAAGGGTGAGGTCCGGTTCGAGAAGGTGGAGCCGTAAGGCGTGCCTGAGAGCCAGAGTGCCGAACTAGCCGGCCCGACGAGTACGGGTGTCGATCCGCGGCTGTCCGCGCTGCTCTGCTACACCGCGTGGTGGGTCTCCGGGCTGATTTTTTTAATCATCGAACAGCGAAACCGCACGGTGCGTTTTCATGCGGCGCAGTCTCTGGTGCTCTTTGGCGGTCTTTCGGCGATGATCGCGATCCTGTCGGTCTTCAGCATCGGCATGCTGGTGGTCTCGAGCAGCGCTTTCCAGGCGGCGCGACTGTTCGTGTACTTCGTGTGGATGGCCGCAGTGGGGATTTGGCTGTGGCTGATGTACCGCACGTTCAGGGGCGAGACTTGGCGGGTGCCGTTTGTGGGCGACCTGGCCGCAAAAATCGCGGCCAGGTAAGCGGGAGCGGGCCGCGACGCCTACGTCGTGGGCTTGGCGGGAGCCGGCAGCGTCTTGACGACGGCAGTCTTGATCGAGCCGTTTGCGTGTGAGAAGTCGTAGCGATTGTCGCCCATGCCGGCTCGGCGTGGGGTGGTCAAGGTCACCGTGACGACTTCGTTTGGTGCGATCGGGCGCGGGTGGCGGTAGACGTCGCCAGGCACGGCATTGCGGTCGCGGTCGAACCAGTTTTCCGTCACGCGGAATCCGGCAATCGGACCCTTGGCGACGTTTCGCACGCGAATCGTGGTCACCACGTTGTTGCCCACGACCTTGGTGTCGGGCGCGGTCAACTCGATGTTCGCCTCACCCCGCACCGGGGCGACCAGCTTCCGCGGCGCATCCTGCACGGCCCCCGCAGGGCCGCCGGACAGGCTCACACCGACGGTGAGCGCCACGATCATCAAACCCACATGCTTCATGAACAAACCTCCGAGGGCTCGATTATATCCACAGACTGCACGGAATGCACGGAACGGACAGCCGCTATTCCCGCCACCGCACGTTCTGTGGGCGCGCGTTTTGTGGCCTCCGGCGCGGTCGCTTTAGCATGTCTGGAACCTCTGTTCATGAACTGTGGGGGTGGGCTGTAACTTCCGGGGGATGGTGCCGAGGGCCTGTGTCGACACGGTCACGATGTCCTTGGTGCAGGTTCGTCTGTCAACCGGGTGGATGTCACATTTCGCCGTTCCAGTCCTCGGGCTCCGCAGCCGTTGACCGGAACACTTCGAGATGCCACTTGCCGCCACCCCAGGGCTCGATGACCTCGGTCGCGACGACATCGACCAGAAGTTCAGCGAAGGTGCGACCTTCGGGGTCGCCCTCAAGATGGTAGGCGGGCTCGTCCCACGAGAAATTCGGGTAGATCGTCATCGTCAGGAACAGGTCGTAGCCATCGTCCACCACAATCAACTGACCGCACGGACGTTTCTGCGTCGAGTGGTAGATCAGGTACTTCTCCGCGCTATGGGCGCGGATGTAACGCTTCAGCGCAAACTCGCGCGCCACGATTTCTTCGACCGCAATTTTCTTGTCCCAGCAGTCGTGGCAGTATCGTTCCTCGCCTTTCGGCTCGGAGACTTCCTTGGCGTTGCACAATGCGCAGCCGGGTTTCTTGGCGATGGACTTGCGCGACATGATGACGCGGATTGTACTACGTGGGTTTTGCGGGATTCGACGGCGGCGTCGTCCCGTGAATCCACCGTTGCGTAGGCAGAAAGAACACTCGATGAAGCACGTACTGTTTGCTGCCCTGATCGGCGCGACCGTTACGGCCCAGGACGCTCGGCTGCATCTGCCGCCGCTGGACCGATTTCTCCCGCCGCGCGTTGAGACCATCTACAGCGA
>JACCSI010000119.1 GCA_013813075.1 Acidobacteriota bacterium
GCAGTGCACAGGTCGCCTTGAAGTTGGTGCCCTCGGGGACGGACCGTGAAGCGCGCGAGATTGTCGAAGCGGAACAGTGGGGAGCCGAGTTGCAACAGCAATTCTGCCGGACGAGCCCCTACGTGCCGGAGGTGTACGCACACGGAACTGAAGGCGGCTATTTCTTCGTGGCGATGGAGTATCTCGACGGCGAGAATCTCTCCGACGCTATTTCACGCGGTCCGTTGCCTACCGAACGCGCGGCGGTCATCGCGGCTGAACTCTGCCGATTCCTCGAAGATGCCGATCGCTTCGAAGCCACGATCGGCGAGCGCCAGCTTCGATCGCTGTTGCACGGAGATCTCAAGCCACGAAACGTGCGGATCACGGGCACAGGGCAGATCAAGGTGCTGGACTTCGGCATTGCGAAGGCCCTTTCTCTCAGCCGAAAAGTCACGCGCAACGATTTCGGAAGTGTCGCGTACCTGTCGCCCGAACGACTCGAGACTGGCGACGTGGACAGCTACGCAGACTTCTGGGCGGTTGGTGTCCTGCTTCACGAAATGCTTGGCGGCACGCAGCCGTTTCAGGCGCCTGACACGCGGCGGCTGGAACAACTGATCCTGTCGCGGCGTCCACCGCCACCACTGGGCCCCGAGTGTCCTGACGGGCTTCGCGCGATGGTGGCAAAGCTTCTCGGCCCCAGTCCGGCGGAGCGGTACGAGAGCGCACGAGCCATCCGTGAGGACCTGGAGCGTGTCGCCGCCGGTGAAGCGACGCACGCGGAAGGTCAAGGATGGCTGGATCGTGCCCACGACAGGCACGCTACGCGTCGCACGAGACCGCCGCAAGAAGCGGACGCAGAAACAGATGCACATGCGACGCGGCGCACCGGGGCGCCGACTGGCGCCGCACCGCCCAACCTCCCGCCACCGCTTCCGCCATCGGCAGCGGTTGTCATTCCACCTATCCCTGCGATTGCGCCGCCGAAACGCAAGCGGCGACGCTGGCTGCGCTATGCCGTGGCGCTCCTTGCGTTGGGCTTCTTTTCTAACGAGTGGTCGATCGGCACCACAGCCGCCAGAATGGCCACGTTCGTCCCCACGCGAGAGCTGCCAGAACTTGCGCAGATGTGGGCGGACTACGACGACTTGTCGGCACGCAGCAACCTGGCTGCCAGCACCAGAGTCTTGCGGCGTGCGCTCACGCAGCAGACCGCCGCACTGGCGGAAGCCGTGATCGGAAACTACCGGTTGCCATCGCCGACGGTGCGAGAAGCGCAGTGGCGCATGGCCCGCGAAGCGCTGGCGCGCGCGGTGTCGGCGTCACCGGACAACGCTCAGCTGAAAGCGGCCCTGCGCTATTGCGACGGGCACCTCCACCGCATCAACGGCGAGGCGCGCAAGTCCCGCGATCAAACTGCGGCGGCGCAGCATGAATTCACGGATGCCGTCGCGGCGTTTCGCGAAGCGGCCGAGCTCAAGCCTGGCTGGCCTGATCCGTTTCTGGGCCTCGCGCGTACCTTCATCTACGGCCTTGAAGACGTCGATCGCGCCGCGGACGCGCTCAACCAGGCGCAGCGTCACGGCTACACGCCGTCCGATCGCGAGACGGTGCAGCTTGCCGATGGCTACCGCACGCGCGGTGACACGCTGCTTCGGAACGGACGCCAACTCGATGGCCTGCCGCAGGAACGCGACTATTTGTCGCGAGCGGAGAACGCCTATCGCCAGGCGCTCACGCTCTACACGGACGCTGTGGATTATGCCAACGTGCCCACCTACATCCGTCGCACGCGGCGCAGCCTCGACGAAGTCGAACGCCTGATTACTGCGCTCGACGAGCCGATGCCCAAAGAGTTGCTCCCCGCTGGCACTCTCGTGCCGGGCGTCGCCGCGGCGCCCGTGCCGCTCGCCCCAGAGCCGCCCTCGTGAGCATCACCTTCGTTCCCGCGACTGAGCGAGACCTCACGCGCGCCAGTGTCGTTGGCGCCCGGGTCGATGCCCGGCACGCCTTGTTGCCGCTCACGTCCATTGTCGCAATCCTGGCCATCGGACTCGCTTACAGCGGACGAACGCGGGCGTCTGAATTCCCCGGACCTGCGCTGCGCGCAGTGGCGCCGATCAATCTCAACACCGTAGACGACGCCCGTCTGCTCGAGACGCGGCTCGCCGCGGTGTTTGCGCACCAGCCCGATCGGGAATTTGCTGCCCGCGCGCTGCTGCAGTTTATTGAGCGCACGCGGGCCGACGGCGCTCTCCCCAATGTCGGGGCGATTGCGCGGGCCACCGCGACCGCGGAGTCGGTGACAGGCACGGCGTCGTTGCTGGCGTTTTCAGAACGGCTCCGCGTCCAGCGCGAGCGGTCCACACATACCGGTGCCATTGCGGCCACCACCTTGCCGCTGTTCACCGCCGACGAGATGACCGTTCTCAAACCCGCGCTCGTGGTGCGGACGACCCAGACATTTGCCCGCACCACCCTCGGGTACGCGGGCGTCTATGTCGGCGGGTTCTATGTCGTGTGGTTCCTCTGGTGGCGACGCCGGGTTCGCGGCGATGCGCTGCTGCTTGCAGCGGCGCATTTGTTAACCGCCATCGGCTTCGCACTGTTGCTGAGTCGGCAGGATCCGCTTCGCGACACCATGCTGTTCGTCCGCTACACCGAAGGTGTATTGCTCGGTCTCGGCGTCATGGTCGCCGTCTCGCTCGTCAACTTTCGTCGAGCCGCGTTTCTGCGATTCAGCTACCTGCCGCTCATGGCGGCGCTCAGCCTGTCCGCGTTGCTCCTGCTCTTCGGTAGCGGCCCGGGCACAAGCGCGGCCAAAGTAAATCTCGGTCCGGTGCAGCCGATCGAAGCGGTGCGCCTGCTCTTGGCGCTGTTTCTCGCCGGCTATTTTGCACGCCGCTGGGAGCTGCTCAGACAGGTGCACAGCGAGCGCGTCGGCCAATACCGCGTGCCGCGATGGCTGACGCTTCCACGTCTACCTTACGTGCTGCCGGTCGTCGTCGGCGTCGGCGCCGCGCTGCTCTTTTTCTTTCTTCAGAAAGACCTTGGCCCGGCGTTATTTCTGTCGTGCGTGTTTCTCGCGCTGTACGCGGCGGCGCGAGGCCGCGTCGGGATGGCGATTACGGGGTCGGCGCTGCTCGTCGCCGGGTTCTACGCTGGGTACGCGCTGAACATCTCCGACACGCTGGTCGAGCGCATTCGCATGTGGCAGTCGCCGTGGGATAACGGCGTGCGCGGTGGCGACCAGGTGGCGCAGTCGGTGTGGGCGCTTTCGAGCGGCGGGCTCTTCGGAAGCGGACTGGGTTTTGGCGATACACGTTATTTGCCCGCCGGTCACACCGACCTGGTGCTGGCTGCCATTGGTGAGGAATTGGGTGCGGCCGGACTGCTTACCGTGGCCGCGGTATACGCGCTCGTGACTTGGCGCGGCTTCCGGATCGCGCTCACCGCGGCAAACGACTACGGCTATTTTCTGGCCACGGCCATGACCCTGTTTGTCATCGTCCCCGTGCTGGTCATGGCGTCCGGCATGGTGGGCCTGACAC
>JACCSI010000120.1 GCA_013813075.1 Acidobacteriota bacterium
GACTGGCACGAGGCTGAGTATTCGCCAACGGCGGGCCTTTGGCGCTGGACCGCGCAGCGGTCGACGCTGCGGATCGTCGATGCGAGGACTCCTGTGGTCGTTACCATACGGGTCGAACGTCCGCGCCGCTACTTTGATGACGACCCCACCGTGCGTCTCCTTGCAGGGGAAACCGTTGTCGGCGAGACAACGTTCGAAGACAGCGACCTGTGGAGCGTCACCATTCCGCTCGATGTCATGCTGGCCAGCGGTGGCCGAGTCAGCATCACGACCAGCCACACCTTTGTGCCAGCCGAACAGGGCCCCTCGTCGGACCGGCGACATTTGGGCCTGCGTGTCTTTGGCGTCAACGTCGCAGTGCAGGATTGACACCTCTGGAGCCAGAACTGTAATCTGCCGACACTTACTGTGCGCATGGGATGTGCCCTGCGCTCGTGTCAGGAGAATGTTGCGATGTTTCGAAGAACGGCAGGGCTCGTAGCGGTTTGTGTTGTCGTCAGTCTCGGCGGCGCGGCATGCACCAAGAAAGCGCCCGCCATCACCCCCGCTCCGCCACCACCCGTCGCGGCTCCGGCTGCACCGCCTGCGCCGCCGCCACCGCCAGCGCCTGCCCCGGCTCCTGCAGCGCCCCGCGCGCTGAGTGAAGATGAAGTCTTCGCTGGTAAGACTGTCGACCAGCTCAACGCCGAGCGCCCACTGTCCGACGTGTTCTTCGATCTCGACCAGTCAACTGTTCGAGACGACGGCCGCGGCTTGCTGCAGAAGAACGCTGATTGGATGAAGCGGTGGAGCTCAACACGGGTGTCCATCGAAGGTCACGCCGATGAACGCGGGTCCTCCGAGTACAACCTCGGGCTCGGCGACCGCCGCGCGAGCTCGGTTCGGGCGTATCTCCTAACGCTCGGGGTCCCCGCCGACCGCCTCGCCGTGGTCAGCAAGGGCAAGGAATCGCCTGCCTGCACCGAATCGACCGAGCAGTGCTGGCAGCAGAATCGGCGCGGCCACTTTCTGATTACGGCCAAGTAACGGCAGAAACCCAGCGCGCGCTAGGCTATTTGCCAAGCCGCATCAGCAGCTCGTGGTCGGCGACTCGGCCACGAGCGATTTCCTTCCCAGCCCTGAACAACACCGGAATCCCGTAGCGAAAGCGAGCAAAGAGCTCCGCATCGCGCGTAATGTCGATCTCCGAGAGGGCGAAGCCGAATTGCGGTTGTAACTCGTCGAGGCGGTTTCGCAATTCCTCGCACAGATGACAGCCCGGCTTGGAATAGAGCGTCAATGTCACAGGTGTGCGGCGATATGTACGGCCGCGGCGCGCGGGTCTTCAGCGGTGGTAATTGGCCGGCCGATGACCAGGTAAGACGCTCCGGCCGCGACGGCGCCGGCCGGGGTCATAGTGCGCGATTGATCATCGTTGACAAGGGCGCCGGTCGCCGGACGAATCCCGGGCGTGACGATGAGAAATCGCGGCCCGCACGCGGTGCGAATGGCCGTAATCTCACGCGGCGATGCAACCACTCCATCGAGGCCGCAATCCTGTGCGAGGCGAGCGAGATGGACCACGTGGTCGAGCACGGGGCCCGCGACGCCGGTCTCGCGGAGCTGAGCCTCGTCCAGGCTTGTCAGGACGGTGACCGCAAGGACCACTGGCCGCTCGCGTCCGAGCCGTGAGGCGGCCGTCGCCGCTGCCGCCGCCGCCGCCGCCATCATCTTGCGGCCGCCGGCGGCGTGGACGTTGACCATCCAGGCGCCGATCGTCACGGCCGAGGCGATCGCGCCGGCGACGGTGTTGGGGATGTCGTGAAACTTCAGATCGAGAAACACCCGATCGCCACGTTCCGCGATGGCGCGCACGATCGAGGGGCCTTCGGCGGTGAAGAGTTGCTTGCCGATCTTGAAGCCGCCAACCGCGCCTCGCAACGCCGTGGCGAGGTTGATCGCTTGCGGCGCCGAGTCCACGTCGAGCGCAACGAGAATGCGGTTCACACGGGAACTTCCTTCCGCGGCGATGTATCAATCTGGCCGATCAAATCGGTGACCCGCGTCATCTGGTGTCGTCGCAGGTAGTCGTCGAGGCCGTCGAGCACCTTGTTCCACACGAATGGGTCGGCGAAGTTCGCGGTGCCAATCTGCACCGCGGTGGAGCCGGCGAGCATGAACTCGATGACATCGGTGGCGTCGGTAATGCCGCCCATGCCGAGAATCGGAATCCTGACGGCGTTGAAGCACTCCCACACCATGCGGATGGCGATTGGCCGAATCGCCGGACCGCTGAGGCCGCCAAGCAGGTTCGACAGCTTCGGACGCCGCGTTTCAACGTCGATGGCCATCGCCAGGAAGGTATTGACAAGTGACACCGCATCGGCGCCCGACTCCTGCGCGGCGCGGGCAAACGACGGGACGTCAGTCACATTCGGCGTCAGCTTCGGAATGACCGGCAGCCGCGTCACCTTGCGGACAGCGCTGGTGACCTGGGCCGTGCCGACGAGGCTGCAACCAAACTGAATCCCGCCCTCCTTGATGTTCGGGCACGAGATGTTCAACTCGAGTGCCGATACACCTTCATGATCCGACAGCACGCGCGCCACCTCGGCGTACTCGTCGAGCGTCGTGCCGCAGATGTTGACGATGGTGCGGGCGCCGCGTTCGCGCAGCAACGGGAGCTTCTCGCGCACGAAACGGTGGACGCCAATGCCCTGCAGCCCGATCGCATTCAGCATGCCGGCCGGTGTCTCGGCGATCCGTGGCGGCGGATGGCCGTCGCGTTCTTTGAGAAAGAGCCCTTTGACGGCAACGCCGCCAAGCCTGGAGAGGTCGACGATCTCGTCGTATTCGACGCCGTAGCCAAAGCACCCGCTGGCTGCGATAATCGGGTTGGGCAGTTCGAGGGTGCCGATCGTGACGCGGAGATCCATCAGCACTTCTCCCACATGATGTCGGCGCCGTTGAACACCGGACCGCCGATACAGGAGCGGACGAAGCGCGATTCGTTTGCGGCATCACGCACTGGGACGACGCAGCTGTAACAGCCGCCCAGGCCACAGCCCATCACACGCTCGACCGACACTTCCGACGGTTGGCCGTAACGCGTCGCCAGCGTGGCGACCGCTTCGAGCATCGGCTCGGGGCCGCACGCATAGATCATCGCAGCGTCGCGGCTGCCGAGTTCCGCGAGCGCGACTTCGAGCGGCACCGTGACGAGACCACGAATGCCGCGGCTGCCGTCTTCGGTCGCGAGCACCAGCCTGGCGCCCAGGCGTTCAAAATACTCGAGGTAGAACAACTCGCGCGCACGACGCGCACCATAGAACAGCGTCATCGGCGTCGCGGAGCTCGCCAGCGATTCAGCCAGGGTCGCAAACGGGGCGAGGCCAACACCGCCCGCCACCATCCAGGCGTGTCGTGCGGATAAGGTCGTGAACGGTCGCCCGAGCGGGCCCAGGCAGGCGACCTGATCGCCGGTCTCGAGCGCATAGAGCGCCCGCGTGTTGGTGCCGGCTCGTTTGTTGAGAATGCTGATTGCGGTGATGCGCTCGCGCTCGCGTATGACTTCGAAGATGGAAAACGGGCGGCGCAGAATCGAATCGATCGTCACACCAGCCTTGACCATGACGAATTGGCCGGGTTGCGTGAGCTCGCCGATTTGCGGTGCCGCGAGCGTGAGGACGTTGTAGTCGTCGGACAGCCGGGTGTTACGCAGCACGACGGCGCTGACATCAACAGGCACAGGGGAAGTATACCGGCTGCATCAGTGCAGAGTTCCAGTGCGCCGACGAGTCAGGATGATTGAGATATACTGCCTGGCAGTCTCTTTAACTGCGAGCCTGCGAGCTCGCGAAGAGGAACCATGCAGACCTTCTTCGCGGTCCCCCCATGCCGGTAGTCATGGATGCGGACCGCATCGCGCGCGCGCTCACGCGCATCGCTCACGAAATCGTCGAACGCAATCGCAACGTCAGCGACGTTGCCCTGGTCGGTGTGCGCAGTCGCGGCGTGCCACTGGCGCGGCGCATCGCGCGCGCGCTCCATGACATTACCGGTGACGATGTCGGGACTGGAGCGCTCGACATCACGTTGTATCGCGATGACCTGATGCGCCACCAGGTGGGGCCGCAGCCGCTCGTGCGCAGCACGGAAATCCCCTTTTCCATTGACGATCGGCTGATCATCCTCGTCGACGACGTGCTTTACACCGGCCGCACGATTCGCGCGGCGCTCGACGCGGTCATCGACTTTGGCCGGCCCAGGGCCATTCAGCTGGTGGTGCTCGTCGATCGCGGTCACCGCGAGTTGCCCATCAGAGCCGACTACGTCGGCAAGAACATCCCAACCGCCAAACCGGACAGCGTGCAGGTGCGCCTGCTGGAAATCGACGGGGCCGACGAAGTCGTCCTCCAGGGCGAGGAGTAAGTCATGGACGCTGTGCACCACGCCGGGCCGCCACTGACGGCGCTTCGTCGCAAGGATCTGCTCGGCATTGCGGATCTGACGGCCGAAGAGATCAATCTCATTCTCGACACGGCCGAGGCGATGAAAGAGGTCGGGAAGCGGACGATCAAGAAAGTGCCGACGCTGCGCGGCCGTACGGTGGTCAACTTGTTCTTTGAACCGAGCACACGCACGCGTACGTCTTTTGAGATTGCCGAGAAGCGGCTCAGTGCGGACACGCTGAACGTCGCCATCGGCACCTCGAGCGTTGTCAAGGGCGAGACGCTGGTCGACACGGCGATGAATATCGAGGCCATGGCGCCCAGCATGATCGTGCTGCGTCACAGTTCGTCCGGCGCATGTCACCTGCTGTCGCGGATCTGCCGCGCCGCGATCATCAATGCCGGCGACGGGATGCATGAACACCCGACGCAGGCCTTGCTCGACGCGTTTACCATCCGCGAGCGAAAGGGCCGATTGGCCGGGCTGAAGGTCGCGATCTTTGGCGACCTGCTGCACAGCCGCGTGTTGCGCTCGAACATCCTTCTGCTGACCAAACTTGGCGCGGACGTGTGGGTCTGCGGACCGGCGACACTCATCCCGCCCGGGATGGATCGAGTCGGCGTGCATGTCACGACGTCGGTGGAGCAGGCCGTCCGCGACGCCGACGTGATCATGATGCTGCGAATTCAGTTGGAACGCATGCAAGGCGGATTTTTCCCTTCCTTGCGCGAATATTTCACGACCTTCGGCATGACCGAAGCACGCGTCAGCAAGGCCAAGCCGGACGTGATCATCATGCACCCCGGGCCGATGAATCGCGGCGTCGAGATTGCGTCCGAAGTGGCCGACGGACCGTTTTCGGTGATTCTGGACCAGGTGGCCAACGGCGTCGCTGTGCGCATGGCCGTGCTCTACTTACTTGCGGGAGGCGCAGACCATGAAGCGGCTGCTTAGGGGTGGGCGGCTCGTTGACCCGGTCGCCGGCCTGGACGGTTTGTACGACCTGCTGATAGACGGCGAGCGCGTCGCACAGGTTGGACGCGATCTGCCGCTTTCGATGGCCGATGGTGGCGAGATTGTCCAGATTCCCGCCGGACTCGTGATTGTGCCCGGGCTCATCGACATGCACGTGCACCTGCGCGAGCCGGGGCAGGAACACAAGGAAACCATCGCCACCGGCGCCTTGTCTGCCGTCACGGGCGGGTTTACGGCGGTCGCCTGCATGCCGAATACGGACCCGGTCAACGACAACGCCGGCGTCACCGAGCTCATCCTGCGACGCGCGGCCGAAGCCAGGCTGGCGCGGGTCTATCCAATTGGCGCGGTCTCCCGCGGTCAAAAAGGCGAGCAACTTGCCGACATCGCGGAGCTGCACACGGCCGGTTGCGTGGCGGTGACCGATGACGGTCACCCGATTGCCACGGCGCTGCTGGCGCGCCGGGCCCTCGAGTACACGAGCATGTTCAGCATGCCAGTCATCGAGCACTGCGAAGACCCGTCGCTCAAGGCCGACGGCTGCGCGCACGAAGGGCCGCGCGCGTCGGAGCTCGGTCTGAAAGGCATCCCTGGCGCGGCAGAGGCGATTACTGCGACCCGCGACATTCTGCTCGCCGAAATGACCGGGGGGCATGTGCACATCGCGCACATGAGCGCATGGACGACGCTCGAAGCGGTGCGGCAGGGAAAAAGCCGCGGTATCAAGGTGACGTGCGAGGTGGCGCCGCATCACTTTACGCTGACCGACGACCAGCTCGCCGAGCCAATACCGTACGACACCAACACCAAGATGAACCCGCCGCTGCGCGAAGCGCGTGACCGCGACGCGATGCTCGCGGGCATTGCCGACGGTAGTGTGGATGTCATCGCCACTGATCACGCGCCGCATCATTACGACGAAAAGAACGTCGAATACGACCGGGCGCCGTTCGGCATCGTCGGGCTCGAGACCGCCGTGCCGCTGGTGCTCGACCGGCTGGTGCACAGCGGGCTGATCGGGCTGTCACGCGTGGTGGAGTTGATGTCGGTCAACCCGGCCAGAATCCTGCGGGTGCCAGGCGGCACGCTGAGTGCCGG
>JACCSI010000157.1 GCA_013813075.1 Acidobacteriota bacterium
GCGCCATCCCACGCCAAGCGTGCCGGCGTCACCAGCTTGACGGCCACGCCAGACACGTCCGCCTGAATGTCCTGCAGGTTGATGAACGCGTTCGAGCTCGCCACGTCGTTCAACGAGCCCTTGGCAGTGGCGCTGAGGCTCGCGGTGCCCGTCATGTGACCCTGGTCGAGCCCGGACAGTGCAACGACCGGCGCCAGGTCGATGCGGTTCATGACGACCACCGCCTCGTACGGGAACGGGGTGCGAGGCACCACAGTGGCGGAGATAAACGCTCCCAGTGCGGGGATCTGCCCGGTGATGAGCGCCGTCTCACCATTGAGCCGCACGTTGAGGACGCCGCGATCGACGAGCTCGCCGGCCAGTCCCCCGGAGACGGCGAATTCAACCACACCCTCGCCGACCGGCCGATCGATCGAGCCGGCGCCCGCAAACTTCAGTGCGATACGCGCTTCCGCGTTCCCGAGCCGTGCGAGCGTGCCGCGCCAGAGCAGATCCTGGCCGATGACGTCCACGTCGAACGTGCGTGTGTTCCATGCGTAGCGGCCCGTCGCCCGTAACTCGCCGCCGCCGGGCTGACGGAGTGACAGCCCTTCAATATTGAGGCCCTCGCCCACAATGCGCGCCTTGCCGCTCAACGAGCGGATCGCCTGGCCGTTGATGGTCAGGCCCGTGCCACTCACCTCGGAGCGGATGTCCGGCTGGTCGACAGTGCCGCCAAGCACAGCGGTGGCCGACAGTGGTCCCTGGACGCGCAGGCTCTCCGGTAACGCCGAGATGAGATCGGCCGCCGACGGCGCCTCCAGTTGCAGCTGACCGGTGAGGTCGCGGGTGCGCAGGTTGGCAAAGACGTGGCCACGAATCGTGGACGCCCCAACCGTCGCGTCGATCTCGGTCGCATTGAGCGCGGCGGCCGACGCGTCGAAGCGGGCGGTAAACACGGTCGTGCCGACCGACGGAATGTCGATTCCCGAGGTGCGTGCCGTGCCGACGAATCGCGGTTCTGTGAAGACGCCGCCGATCGTGACCTCCGCGGTCATCGGACCACGGGCGCCGCGGACGATCTCCGGCGTGTTCAGTCCGAAGAGCGCGGCATAACGGGCCGCCTCAGCAACATCGCCGGTCGTTACCGCAAGATTGCCGTCGAACGTCGATCGGGATGCCGCCTGACGATTCCACGTTCCGCCAATACGCCCGTCGACGCGCGTCGAGCCCATCCGATGGCGCTGGTTGGCGCGCCATCGGCTGCCATCGATGACGAACTCGACATCCCCTTCGAGCGGCGCCGTGCCGCTCGGCGCACGGGGTGTCGACGTGTTGTGCAATCTCAAGCCGAATGGCCGGCCGGCGCCGCCGTCGAGCTCTGCGGTGCCGGTCAGCACCGCGCCAAACGGCAGCGGGTTGACGTTGGCAAGACGAAACCCGGTGCCCGCGTCGATGTTGCTGTAGTTGGCCTTGATCCACCATCGCGATTGCGCCCCGAACGGCGCATCGACCGTCGCGTGAATCTCGCCGCCGGTCGCAGGGCGAATCGTCGCCCGCGAAACGGCAATGCCATCGAGAGTCAGCCGCGAGTCGGCGTCCAGCCGCACGCCGCGCTCCCTGCCGATCTCGGCGTCGTTCGCCGTGATGGCCGCGTCGAGCACAAACGCGCTGGGCGGCCCGGTCATCCGCGCGTCGAGCCTTGCGTCGCCGGCGACAGGGACCGGCGGCCTGGCCCACTGTGAGGCGCGCGCAATGTCCGCCGTGCCCTTGAACGTGAGGTCAAGATTCGGGCGATCGAGCGCCCGTTGAATCTCGCCCGCGAGCGTGAAGACCCCTTCGGTCGTGTCGAGCGCGACGCCTTCGAGCTCGATATTCGAGCCGTCGAACACCATCTGGCCCGTCACCGGTTTCATCGTGACGCGACGGTCGCGGACGCGAATCGTGACGTCGTCCTCGATCACGAACGGCCCCTTGGCCCCATCGCCAGTCGAGTACTGCAGGTCGGTGCGAATGCGCGGCGTCCGAATTTCGATGTCTCGCTGGTAATCGCGGTACAAGAAATCGAGATTTCGAATAATCAGCCCGCGGATGTCGATGCGCCTGGTCGGCGCGTTCGGGTCGCGCGTATTACGCGTGGGTGGCAAATTCGAGGTGCCTTGCGCATCGCGCGTGATGGTGACGCTGCCCCGCTCGATGTCGATGGCATCGAACACGAGGCGGCCGCGGTAGGCGGCCCAGGGCAGCTGCACGGTCAGGGTCGTGGCGGTAAAAAATGGGTTGTCCCGATGCCCGACCGCGGCAAGCCGGACGTTGGTCATCGTGACGCGGCGCGCAGCCAGGTTGTATTGGAGGTCGTCGGCAATCAGATCGAGATCGAACCGTCGTTCAAGCTCTTCGACCGACCACCGTAGGATGCGGGATTGAATCGGATTGGTGTGCAGCAACAGGATGGCGAAGACGACCATCGCCATCACCGCCATGGCCGAGATGGCCAGCCACCGTGTCACCCGTCCGCGCACGTTCTATTGTCAGATGTTTTCAGGGCGGCGACACGTCCCGTTTGCCAGACCGTGGGTGGCGAGGCGCGCCGACCCAAGCTGTTGCCTCGCCACTGCAGAGCTCCGGCGGCTGAAGGATGTTCCGCATCTCGCTCGTCGCACCTCTGCTACCATTCGCCAAATGACACTGCGCACCGTGCTCGCAACGGCATCCGGCGTCGCATTTGCCCTTTGGGGCGGCATGACAGGAATGGGACGGCAGCCAGGACCCGAGCTGAGCGTGGGCGCCGTCGCGCCCGCTTTCAATCTTCCCGGGTCGGACGGCAAGTCTCATGCACTGGCCGACCATAAGGGCAAGAGCGCCGTCGTGCTCGCCTGGTTTCCGAAAGCCTTCACCGGTGGGTGAACGGCCGAATGCAAGTCGCTCCGTGAGAGCGGCGAGGCCATCCGACAGTTTAACGTCGCCTACTACGCCGTCAGCGTTGACGACGCCGAGACGAACAAAAAGTTCGCGGAACACGTGGAAGCGGACTATCCCATCCTCGCGGATCCTTCGAAGAACACGGCCACCGCATACGGCGTGGTCGGACGCATGGGCGTGGCGTCGCGATGGACTTTCTATATCGGGCCGGACGGCAAGATCCTGCATATCGACAAGGCTGTGAAAACCTCGACGGCCGGGCAGGACGTTGCAGCAAAGCTTGCTGAACTCGGCGTGGCGAAGCGGTAGGCAGAAAAGGCGCGGAGCCGCTCGCTCAACAGGAAGCCGGTTGAGGGCGGGGGCGGTGTCCCCGCC
>JACCSI010000003.1 GCA_013813075.1 Acidobacteriota bacterium
CGCCGACGAACACAACCGCTTGCTCACCTTCAACCGATCGGCGGTGTTGATTACCGGTTATGCCTTGGCCAGGGTGCTCGGCAAACCGGCGATTGAGGTGTTGCAGCTGCCACCGGAATTCAGTGAGCACCTGGACGAGGATCTTCTGCGCGCGCGAAGTAAGCGTATCGACCTGCCGTTCCGGCGTGCCGACGGCGACCACATCAACCTCGGCCTCAGCGTCGCGCAACTGCCTCTTCCCGACGGCCGACGTGGCTACTTGTATACCTTCCAGGATGTGACCGATCTGAAGCAGCTCGAGCGCGACGCCCAGCTGCAGAAGCGACTCGCCGCCGTGGGCGAGATGGCGGCCGGCATTGCGCATGAAATTCGTAATCCGCTCGCGTCGATGTCGGGATCGATGCAGATTCTGCGTCAGGAACTGACGCTCTCGAGCGATCAGGCACAGCTCATGGACATTGTGCTGCGCGAGTCCGAGCGTCTCAACGACACCATTCGCTCTTTTCTGGCATACGCGCGACCGCAGCGATTCGAGAGGCAGCGCCTCGATCTGCCCGGTGTGTTGCAGGACACGGCGACGCTGCTCCGCAACAGCCACGAGTTGGGTGAAAGTCACATCATCGAGGTGCCAGTCGGGCCAGGGGAAGTGTTCGTCGAAGCCGACGAAAACCAGGTGCGCCAGATCGTCTGGAACCTCGCGACCAATGGCCTGCGCGCGATGTCGAAAGGCGGCACCTTGACCCTGAGTGCTGCGCCCGACCCGGACCATCCCGGTGGCGCCGTGCTGACGGTCACCGACCAGGGCGTGGGCATTGCCGCCGACGATCTTGAAGGCATCTTCGAGCCGTTCCGCGGCTCGTTTGGCAAAGGCAGCGGCCTGGGGCTGTCCATCGTCTATCGTCTCGTCAGCGACTACAACGCGGCCATCGACGTGCAGTCGCAGCCCGGGCGCGGGACGACGTTCCGCGTGACGTTCCCGCCAGCGCCCGAGCGGCGCGCCTCGAGGGCGTCGTGATTAGTCCGGCGACCTCGACGCCGGGAGTGGGACAAAATGGCGAACCGTTGCGCGTCCTCATCGTCGATGACGAACAGTCGATGCGCGAATGGATGCGCATCCTGTTTCAGCGCGATGGGTTCCAGGTGTTTCTCGCCGAGGATGGCGTCGCGGGACGTGATCTGATCACCCGAGAGTATGTCGATGTCGTCCTCACCGACATCCGCATGCCGCGCATGGATGGCATCGCTCTGCTGAAGGCTGCCCACGACATTGCGCCCGATGCGATTGTCTGCATGATGACCGCGCATTTCTCGCGCGACTCGGAGGAGTGGCGCCGGGCGCGCGAACACGGCGCTGCCGCCCTCTTCGAGAAACCGTTTCGCGATGTGCACCTGGTGACCTTGCAGGTGCGTCAGCTCATCGACGCGCGCCGCGTCAGACACGAGCGGGACGTGTTGCGCCAGGCGATTACCTCCCGCGGCTTTGTCGGCATTGTCGGCCGCAGTTCGAAGATGCTTGACGTCTTTCGGCTGGTGGAAACGGTCTGCCGCACGAACAGCACGATTTTGATTACCGGGGAATCCGGCACCGGCAAGGAACTGGTCGCCCGCGCCATCCACACGCAGTCGCTGCGCCGCGACCATCCCTTCGTCGCCGTCAACTGCGGTGGGCTGCCGGAGACGCTCCTCGAATCGGAGCTGTTCGGCCACATGCGCGGTGCCTTCACCGGGGCGGATAGCAACAAGAAGGGGCTGATCGAGGTCGCCGACAAGGGGACCATCTTCCTCGACGAAATCGGCGAGATGAGCGCGCCGATGCAGGTCAAGCTGCTTCGGGTGCTGCAGGAACGCAAATATCGGAGAGTCGGCGACACCGATGAGATTGCCGCCAATATTCGCGTCATTGCCGCGACCAACCGCGACCTCGCCAAGATGGTCGGCGACGGTGGGTTCCGAGAAGACCTGTTCTATCGCCTGAATGTCATCCCCATCCGATTACCGGCGCTGCGCGAACGGGCCGAGGACGTGTCCCTGGTCGCCGAGCATTTCCTCGCGAAGTTCACGCGCGAGATGGCCAAGCCCCTCGAAGGCATCACCCCCGAGGCGATGGCACTGCTGACGGCATACCAGTGGCCGGGCAACGTCCGGGAACTCGAAAACGTCGTCGAAAGAGCGGTGGCGCTCGAGACATCGGATCGCGTCCGAGCCGAGACGCTGGGCGATCACCTGAGAGACAACCGCCCGGCCACGCCGATGGGCGAGCGGTCCACCGGCCAGGCGTTTCCAGCGCCGGGCTTCAATCTCGAAGAACACCTGCAGGACATTGAACGTTCGCATGTCGAACGGGCCCTGCGGCAGGCGAGCGGTGTCCAGGTACGGGCTGCCGAACTCCTGGGGCTCAGCTTCCGGCAGTTCCGCTACCTGGTGAAGAAGCACACGCTGAAAATCTGACAGCCAGTGACAGCCGGGCTGACACAAATTGTCGGTCCGGAGGGCGTTGTCATCCCGCGAGCGCCGTGTGCGCCTCGTGAAATAACCCGTAAAATACTGATAGAACTAGACTTGATTGCCATGCACACTACTGCTGGACGACCTGGTACGCGGGTTGCTCTTGAGGGTGTCGACAGGCGCCGCCGAGAACTGGCGGCGTCGTCACCTGAATCAGCACACGTCAAAATTTTTGGGGGCTTACACAATGCGTATCCGTAACGACAAGGGCTTCACGCTCATCGAGCTTCTCATCGTCGTCGCCATCATCGGGATCATCGCAGCAATTGCGGTGCCTGGGCTCCTGCGCGCCCGCATGGCCGGCAACGAAGCTTCCGCCATCGGTTCGATGCGCGCCATCAACAGCTCGCAGCAGGCTTATTCCTCGGGATGCGGCAACGGTTTTTACGCAGGCACCCTCGAAGTGCTGGGCACGGCGCCTCCGTCAGGCGGCGCAGCGTTCATTAGCCCCGACTTGGGTGCCAGCGCCGACGTTGCTAAGAGCGGCTACGACATCACCATGGGTGGTACCGCAGCCACCACCGCGCCTTTGAACTGCCAGGCGGTTGACGACAATATGGTGAGCGCCTACTACGCGTCAGCGACCGTTCAGAGCGACTCGACCGGTTCGAAAAACTTCTTCACCAACACCAGCGGCACCGTGTTCGCGATGTTGACTGGCGACGGCGACTACTCCGCAGAAACCACCGAAATGGGTAAACCCGCAGACGGCGCCCCGATTCAGTAACTTGGTTCATTTCTCGGATGAAGGGGCGCGACATCGGGTCGCGCTCTTCTTTCGTACCTAGGAGTGCCACGGAGGCTATCCAATTGCGAGAGATCGCCACGCGCGAGTCTTATATGCGTCGGCTTCCTAGCGCCGGAGCGTAGCAAGGTGGCAGCCGCGCCCTGGCGAAGGGTTCAGATGAAGGGCGTGCGTCCGCGGCCAGTCACTGTTGCGAGATCCTTCATAACTTATCTGACGGGGTCACGCGTCCCCGGCGGCCGGCCCGGTTCCCATCAGCTAGGTTCGGTCCGTCTACTGCGACAATACGGGCATGCCTCTTTGGCTGCTGCCGCTCGCCGGCACCCTGATCGCCGCCGCCTATCCACTCGCCTCACACTTTCAGATGGTGGCGCGGGAGAACAACGCCTCCGAGTCACTGGCGGCCATCCATCGGGCGCAGCAGACCTTTCGCGGCGGCGCCGGTCGCGGCGGCTACGCCACGGCAATCGAAAGCCTCACCGCGGTGTGCCCCGGCGAGGCGATCTCCGCGCTTTCGCAAGGCCGTCAGGTGGACGGCTATACCATTCAGCTGCGTGCCGCGCGCGATGCGCGGCTGGTCGGATCCGACTGCCATGGACGG
>JACCSI010000225.1 GCA_013813075.1 Acidobacteriota bacterium
CGCGGGCTCAATGGCTCCGAAAATCGACCCGCCCCGCTCCCACGAGGACTGTGATGCCAACGTTTGAATGTGATGTCTGCATCGTCGGCGGCGGCATCTCGTCGGCGCTCCTCGCACAAAAGCTTGCCGAGCTTCGTCCCGGCACGTCAACGATCGTCGTCGAGGTTGGCGACCGGCTGTTCGACACCCAGCGTCGCTGGCAAGATCGGCTGCGATCATTGGCCTATGGCGAGAATCCGTGGCCCGGCGATTACGTCGAGGATCAGGCGGCCGCCGGCGTCATTTCGCGATCGATGGCGGTCGGTGGATCGGCGTTGCACTGGGGCGGGGTCACCAACCGATTCTCGGAAGAAGATCTCCGGCTGCGCTCGATGTACGGGCTGGCGGTGGATTGGCCGCTCGAGTGGACAGAACTCGAACGCTTCTATTGCGAGGCGGAACGACGCATCGGCGTCGGCGGCGAGCCAGGGCCACTTCCCGAGGACAAGCGGTCGGAGCCGTACCCGATGCAACCAATGCCGCTGTCCTGGAACTTGCGGCAGATAAAGGCATGGGCAGACAAGAGTGATATTCCTTTCTGGGGGACGCCGCAAGCGAAGAATACCGTGCCGTACGATGGGCGCAGTGAGTGCCGTCGCTGCAACACGTGCGAGATCTGTCCGACCGGTGCGCGCTACTCGCCAGACGAAACGTTCCGGCGGCTTCTGGCGGCAAAGGCGATTGCGCTGCACGACCGCACCCTGGTCCGGCGCCTCCTGGCTCGAGACGATGGAAAAACCTCGCAGATCGCTGTCGCACAGGCGACTCATCGCGATCGGCCGGATGACCCGGTGGCGTATCGCGCGCGACTGTTCGTGCTTGCCGGCGGCTATTGCTGGACCCCGCACCTGCTGCTGTCGTCGGCGTCGAGCCGCTTTCCGGGGGGTCTCGCGAACAGTTCCGGCACGGTTGGCCGACACATGACCGGGCATGCGTTTGTCGGCGCGCACATCGAGCTCGACGCGGAGATCTACCCAGGAATGAACGATCAGCACAGCCTGATCTCGCGGCAATTTTTTCGATGCGCGGCGGACCAGCCCTACGTCCGTCATGATTTCAGAATCTGGGAGAGCAGCGTGGGCCGAGAACCGCGTCTGAAGAGTGATGACGGTCGGCTGCTGATGGGTGACGCGCTGCTCGCCGATTGGCGCGCCCGCGCAAAGCGGGGCACGGCACGGGTGCGCGCCTATTACGACGTGCATCCATCGGCTGAAAGCCGGCTGACACTCGACGCGTCGTTAAAGAACCGCTTTGGTGACGTGATGCCGAACATCACACACCAGCTCGATGCGGCGACCGAAGCCCGTGTGCCCGCCACGAAGCGGCACATCCTCGTGCAATTCGAACGCCTCGCCCGAGCGAACAACGCCAGGATCCTGTCGACCAGCGAGAGCAACTACCTCGATCATCCCGCCGGCGGGTGTCGAATGGGCACCGATCGATCGGCGAGCGTCTGCGATTCCTTTGGTCGCACGCATGATCACGAGAACCTGTTTGTCGTCGGCGCGCCGACACTGCCCACCGGCGGCTGCACCAACGGCACGCTGACCTTTGCCGCGTTGACGCTGCGCTCGGCTACGGAAGTTGCAAGGAGCCTCGCATGACCTGCGCACGTCTCACCGCGTATACTGCGCTGCTCGCAGCCGTACCCATCGTGCTGGCCGCGCAGCAGGGCAGCCCGCTTCCGGGAACCAAGTTGTCGCTCGACCAGCTCCGTCAGCAGATGTTTCATGTCAGCGCCGGCAAACGGCTCAAGCCGACGTCATGGCCGGGCGGCGCGCGTGTCGCCGTGTCGTTGTCGTTCGACGTCGACAATGCGACCGCGACGCTTGCAACAGGCGTGCTGGACTACGAGGTGATTTCGCGGGGTGAATACAGCGCCGTGGACGGCCTTCCGCGTCTCTTGCGCCTGCTCGCCAAGCACAAGCTGCCGGCGTCGTTTTTCATTCCCGCGGTGAGCGCCGCGCTGCACCCGCAGATGATCAAGGACATCCAGGCATCAGGACGCCACGAAATTGGCGTGCACGGGTGGATCCACGAGCGCTTGCCGGCGTTGAACGACGCGGGCGAGGAACAGCGGCTGCTGAATCAGTCGATTGCATTGCTGACGTCGATGACCGGCAAGCGTCCGGTCGGGTATCGCGCCCCGTCATGGCAGTTCAGCGCGTGGACCGGGCAGCAGGTCAAGGAGGCGGGATTCCTCTACGACAGCAGTCTGATGGCGAGCGATGATGCTTACGAATTGCTTCTGGCCGGGCAGCCAACGGGGTTGGTCGAGTTGCCGATTGAACGGATCCTCGACGACTTTCCGTATTTTGGCGGCGGTGCCAACGGATCGGACCCGTCGCTGCAGACCGTCTATGACGTGTTCCAGTCGGAATTCGATGTGGCGCACGAGGAAGGGGGCCTGTATCTGCTGACGATGCACCCGCACATCATGGGGCATCGCTCGCGCGTCGCGCTGCTCGAGCGGCTGATCCAGTACATGCAGAAGAAAGGCGGCGTGTGGTTTGCCACGCACGAGCAAGTCGCACGGCACGTCAAACCCCTGCTCCAGTAACCCGCACGCGCGTCACTTGGGCCGCCCCGGTTTACTATCGAGGGATGAGATCCCTCCTCGTGGCGGTGCTGGTCGCAGGACTGCTGGCGCAGCCCGCGGCCGTGCAACAGGCTCTGTCCCCGACCGAGCAGCAATTGGCCGCGCACGCGGACGGCTCGCGCGCCGAGGCCGAACAGCTGCTCGAACGGCTCGTCAACATCAACAGCGGTACGATGAACCTGGACGGCGTCAAACGCGTGGGCGATGTCCTCGCGGCAGAGTTCAAGACGCTGGGCTTCAGGACGACCTGGGTTGATGGTGCCGCGTTCAAACGTGCGGGCCATTTGATTGCAGAGCGCGACGGGAAAGGGCCGCGTCTCCTTCTGATTGGCCACCTCGATACGGTCTTCGAGCCGGACAGCCCGTTCCAGAAATTCCAGCGCATCACCGCCGATGCCGCGCGCGGCCCGGGCATCATCGACATGAAGGGCGGCGATGTCGTCATCCTCTACGCGCTGAAAGCGCTGGCGGCCGCGAAGGCGCTCGACGGGGTGGCCATCACGGTGGTGATGACGGGTGACGAGGAAGACCCCGGCGAGCCGCTCACGCTCGCGCGACAAGCGCTGCTCGACGCGGGCAAGGCGGCCGATATTGCGATCGGATTCGAGAACGGCAACAACAATCCCGCCAACGCGAACATCTCGCGACGCGGTTTTACGGGGTGGACCCTGCGAGTCAAGGGCATGGCGGCGCATTCGTCGCAGGTGTTTACCGAGTCCGTGGGCGCCGGCGCGATTTACGAGCTGTCGCGGATTCTCAATGGTTTTTATGCGGGTCTGTCGAAAGAGCCTCTGCTTTCGCTCAACCCGGGCCTCACCCTTGGCGGTACGACGGTGGAGTTCAATGCGGCCCAATCTCGTGGCACGGCATTCGGCAAGACGAACGTTGTCGCGGAACATGCGATCGTGACCGGCGACCTGCGCGGCATATCGTCCGAGCAGGTTGAGACCACCAAGAAGACCATGCACGGTGTAGTAGCCGCGAACTTGGCGAGAACCAGTGCGGAACTGGTGTTCGACGATAGCTATCCGCCGATGGCGCCGATCGACGGCTACTGGCGCGATTGAACGATGCCAGTCGCGACCTCGGGTTGGGGGAGATCACGCCCGTGGATCCACGTGCCGCCGGCGCCGCCGACATCTCGTTTATCGCAGACGATGTGGAGATGGCCATCGACGCGCTAGGCCTCAAGGGCAAAGCCGATCACACCGTCGACGAAACCGCGGACCTCCGATTGCTGCCGGTGCAGATCAAGCGCGCGGCGGTGCTCATTCATCGGCTAACGCAGTGACAACTGCTGCGGAATCCTGCCTTTGTCTTTGACACTGGTGACCATGACCCGATTGGTCGGCACCGCCGGCTGGGCCATTCCGCGGCGTTGGGCGGATCTGGCGCCGGCCGACGGCAAAGGCTTGACTCGATACGCTGGCGTGCTGAACGCGGTCGAGATCAACTCGTCCTTCTACCGGCCCCATGCGCGCGAGACGTATGCGCGGTGGGCGGCCAGTGTGCCGGATGCATTCCGATTCTCAGTCAAGATCCCGAAAGCCATCACCCACGACGCCAAACTCATCGACGTCGGCGAGGCGCTCGAGCGGTTTCTGGAGCAGGCAAACGGTCTTGGTCCGAAGCTGGGTGTGCTGCTGGTGCAGTTGCCAGGCCGCTTCGAGTTTGATGCCGCGGTTGCCAAAGCCTTCTTCGCGGGGTTCCGAAAATTGCACAAGGGACAGATTGTGTGTGAGCCGCGGAATTCAACCTGGTTCACTCCCGAGGCAGATGCGGTGTTGCGCAAGCACCGCATTGGACGCGTGGCCGCCGATCCGCCGAAGGGTGCGACGGCATTCGGGCCGGGAGGTTGGGACGGCATCGCGTACTTGCGTCTTCACGGCTCGCCGCGCGTGTATTTCTCACCGTACGAGCAGCCATTCCTCGTGGCGGTCGCACAGCGTCTTTCGGAGTTCGATGTCCCGGCGTGGGTGGTCTTTGACAATACGGGGTCCGGGGCCGCATTCGAGAACGCGGTGCGCATGCGCGACCTGGTCTCGGTTTCTGCACTGCCTGACCACGTATAACAACCCAGAAACCGCGATCGCGTGATCACTTGCGTCAGTTCAAGTCGCGTGCTGATCGCGAGACCACAAGTTGCTGTGAGAGTCCTCACCGGGGCTTGAGGCTCGCGCCGGCGCGCACCGGGGGGTGAGCCGGGCCGCGAGCCTTCAAGCCCGCACTTGTGGGGGGATTATGGAGATGCGCGACGGCTTCATCATCAGCGTGTTCAATTATTGCGATCGGTGGTGCGACACGTGTTCTCTCTCGTCGTACTGTCGCGTGTTCGTTGCAACGACCGGCGATGAAGCCTCCAGCGAGATCAACATGGGTGCTCTCGTCGGAGCGGCGCCGCACGACCGACCACCGGCACCACCGAAATGGCTCGAGGACGTGCTCGAGGAGTTGAACTCACTTGCGGGAAGACCGTTCACCCATGAAGAACTCCTCGCGGGGGAACCGACGATGGCGGCTGCGCATCAGGAAATTTATGAGCGGGCGAAGGCCTACTGCGTGTGGGTACACGACGGGGTCGGACATCGGCAGTACGACCGCCATCGTGACCCGACAGATCCACGCGCGGTCATCTCGTGGTTCTCATCGCTCACGGCGTCGACAATCCGTCGTGCGCTCACGGGCCTTGCGGACTTTGACGGCAATCGAGAGGCGCCTCCCGATCACGAAGGCGCGGCCAAGGTGGCCCTTCTCGGCATCGATCGGTCGTATGCCGCCTGGCAGCAGCTCGTCACCGACCACGGCCTCAGCGCGGTGCGGGCGCGGCCTTGCCTCGAGGCACTCGCGTGGCTCCGGGCTCGGCTCGAGGCGGCGATTCCGGACGCGCGTGCGTTCGTGCGTCCGGGGTTTGACGAACCCGAGGCTGTGGCGCGGCTACGGGCGGCTGCGGCAAGCCGGCCACCCGAGCGGGCGTGGTGATTAGCGAGTACAAAGAAAAAGCCCGTTGGTTCGATTTGAACCAACGGGCCCTGAGAATAATCCCGGCAGCGACCTACTCTCCCACCCACCTGCGCGGGCAGTACCATCGGCGGTAGTAGGCTTAACTTCCGTGTTCGGAATGGGAACGGGTGTGACCCTACTCCTATGACCACCGGGAAACTTTTTGCGAATCTGGAACTGAGAAGGCGCGTCGGTGCTCCACAGATTTCTTGGAGGCGTGCTCGTTCAAAGCTCCAAATTCAGCAACTTGGCGTCTGGGATTCGCCTGGTGTCGGGCGGGTAGGGTGTTGGCCACACCGCTCGGACCGGGACGGTCGTCCCAGAACATGTCTAGATTGTCAAAGAGTCGACTTCGACAACTCAATACCCCGCAATCGCCGTTTTCGATCACGCACATACAGTAAGTAAGTGAATGGTCAAGCCTCACGACTAATTAGTACTGGTCAGCTAAACATATCACTATGCTTACACACCCAGCCTATCAACCTGGTGGTCTACCAGGAGTCTTTAGGGACCGAAGTCCAGGGAAATCTCATCTTGAGGAGGGTTTCACGCTTAGATGCCTTCAGCGTTTCTCCCGACCGGACTTAGCTACCCAGCGATACCACTGGCGTGATAACTGGTACACTAGAGGTCCGTCCAACCCGGTCCTCTCGTACTAAGGTCAGACCCTCTCAAATTTCCTGCGCCCACCGTAGATAGAGACCGAACTGTCTCGCGACGTTCTAAACCCAGCTCACGTAC
>JACCSI010000231.1 GCA_013813075.1 Acidobacteriota bacterium
CCGACGTCCATGTACTCGATAAAGCGCACTTCCGCGCCGCGGGGCTTGGCGAACTCCACCATGGCCACGATCTCGTCATCGTTCACGCCACGAATGACCACGGTGTCGATCTTGAACCCTGGAAATAGCGGCGCTGCGACCTCGATGCCGGCCACGACCCGATCCCACTCGTCGAAGCGCGCCAGCGTAATGAAGCGATCGGGTTGCAGGGTGTCGAGCGAGATGGTGAGGCGGTGCAGGCCCGCCGCCTTGAGCGACGCCGCCATCGGCGCGAGCAGCACCCCGTTGGTCGTGAGCGCCAGGTCGTCGATGTGCGGCTTGGTCGCTAGCCGTTCGATGAGGACAGGAAGATCCTTGCGCAGCAGCGGCTCGCCACCGGTCAGCCGCACCTTGCGCACGCCAAGGTCCAGGAACACGTCTACCAGCCGATCGATTTCCTCGAACTGCAAAATATCTTCGCGCGGCAGCCAGACGTAGTCTTGCTCGGGCATGCAGTATTGACACCGCAGGTTGCAGCGATCGGTTACCGACAGTCGCAGGTTGGCGAGCGGTCGCTCGAGCACGTCACGCATCAGACTTCCTGATTCTAGACGATACGCAGCCGGGACCTGTCGTGTGGAAGGAAGGGACCCGACGCGATCTGGCCGCCAAACTCTCGATCCCACCGGCCCGGCAACGCGGTCGAACAGAACCGGCACTGCCCCTGGCCGGTGACGTTGTATTCCCGAATGTGGTACCCGTAGCGTTCAATCAGCACGCGCGTGCAGGCGGCGCAGTGGGTGTGCTCCAGCGCACCGACTTGACCGGGCAGGTTCCCTGCGTAGACATACCGCAGCCCCGCGCGCCGCCCGATCGCGGCCGCCGTGCGCAATTGCGCAGCGGTGGTTGCCATCGGGTCGAGCATCCGGTAGTCCTGGTGAAACGCCGTCACATGCCACGGGATGTCGGGCGAGACCGACGCCACGAACTCGGTAAGCATGCGAATCTCCTCGTCCGAATCGTTGAACCCGGCAATGAGCAGCGTCACGATTTCGACCCACAGGCCACGCGCATGGATGGCTCGAATCGATTCGAGGATCGGCTGAAGGCGGCCGCCCAGCTTGCGATACTGCTTATCGTCGAAGCTCTTGAGGTCGATCTTGTAGAGATCGATCCACGGCGTGAGGTAGTCGAGCACTTGCGGTGTAGCGTTACCGTTCGAGACGAACCCTGTCGCCAACCCGCGCTCCCGGGCAGCCTTGAAGACCGCCACCCCCCACTCCGCGGTGATCAGCGGCTCGTTATAGGTCGAGACCACCACGCGGGCTCCCAGGCGCACGGCGTCCACCGCCAGCGCCTCAGCGTCGACGTCACGCGGCGGGGCCACGGCGGTCGGGTCGCGCAACGCCTGCGAGGTGACCCAGTTCTGACAATAGCCGCAGTGCAAATCGCAGCCGAGCATGCCGAAGCTGTAAGCAAGCCCACCCGGCCAGGCATGAAAAAACGGTTTCTTTTCTATCGGATCGCACTGGACGCCAGCGACATACCCCCATGGGACGCGAAGCATTCCGCCGTCGTTGTAGCGCACTTTGCAGACGCCGGCGGCGCCTGGAGGAATGGGGCAGTCATGTCCGCACGCGTGACAGCGGACCCAGCCGCGATCGAGACGTTCGTAGACATCTCCCTCCCGCGTGCGGATCTGCAGCACCTCGCCAAGGGCAGGCATGGTTTATTGTAGCCGCCGTGGTAAATCCCGCTGGCTTGTCGTCGTAACTGCTTCCAATGCGCCTCAGTGTCGTGCTCTGCCTCGTTATGCTTGGGGTTGCGGATCTGTCAGCGCAGGACCGCCGAATCACGGTGCGGGTCGAAGACCCTTCGGGCGCGACTATCCCGAATGCGTCGATCATTGTCCTTGCCGGGTCCGACCTGATTACCGAACAGAATGCAGACCCGAAAGGGTTAGCGACGATCGCCGTGGGCGCCGCTCAGAGACTGAAGCTCGTGGTGACAGCTGAAGGATTTTCGACGACGGAAGTCGAGGTCGTCATTCCGCCGAAAGCGATGACGCACCCGGTTACCGTCGCGATGCGGCTGGCCAATATCGAAACCGACGTCACGGTATCCGCTGCCGAAGACGTCGCGGCCGGTGGTCTCACCGAGACGCTCAGCCAGGCACAGATTGACCAACTGCCGGACGATCCCGACGAACTGCAGCGCATGCTCGAAGAGATCGCGGGCCCCGGCGCGACGATTCGCGTGGATGGGTTCACCGGGGGCCGGCTGCCGACACGCGATCAGATCGCGCGCATCGTCGTGCGCCGCGATGCATTCTCGGCGGAGTTTCATCAGGTTGGCCAAGGCCGCGTCGAAATTGCGACCCGCCCCGGTATTGACCGGTGGCGCGGCAATGCCGGCCTCAACCTGCGTCCGAGCCAGTTCTCGGCACGTAACGCAGCCTCGCAAGCCGGGTCGAAGCCCGGCACGCTGGTGCGCATGAATGCGTTCACCGCCGGTCCACTCATTAAAAATCGCGTGTCGTTCTCGGCGGATCTCGAGGGTTCGTCGTCCGAAGACAGCCGTGGCATTTCGGCCATCACCTTGAACGGACCATTTGTGGCGACCATTCAGCAGCCGTTCGACACGCGCAGTATTTCGGCTCGCACCGAAGGCCTCCTGACGCAGCGCACGTTGTTCCGTGCGTCCTATCGTCGAAGCAATTCGGCGCGCGGCAACCTGGGCATCTCCGAGCTCGACCTCCCGGAGCGCGGCTACAACAACGAGAGCGTGAGCCACGAAATGCGTCTCTCGCTCGAGGGTGGGCAACAGCGCCCATTTCACGTGCGCGTGCAGATGGATCAGGAGCGCAGCGAAACGGCGCCGGATACGATTGCCTCGGCGATTATCGTGCAGAGCGCGTTTCGGTCGGGAGGCGCCACATCAACCGGGGTCGATCGGGGCCGCAGCTTCGTCAGCGACACGATGTTGACGCTGGTCGCGCGCCCATACACGCTGCGGGTGGGGTCGCTCGTCAACTACGACAACAACGCGCAAGGGCAGCTGCGCAACTCGCTGGGGACGTTTACGTTTACCGACCTCGAGTCGTTCGCCCTCGGTCTGCCGACCACTTACACGCAGCGTCGCGGCGCCCAGCCGCTGACAGTAGGGGTCACGCAGGCGGCGGCGTTTGCCCACGCCGAGTTCGTGAAGTGGCGTTGGAACATTGGCGCGGGGCTGCGGTACGAAGTCCAGAGCGGCATCAGCGACCACACGGCGTTGGCCCCTCGGCTGGGACTCTCGCGCGGCTTCCGTCGCAACACGACCAACGTGCGCGCTGGTTACGGCTGGTTTTATGGCTGGATGCCGGTACGGATCGAAGAGGAAACGATCCGACTGGCACAGGGCTCGACCGAAGAAGAAGTCATCATCCGCAATCCCTCGTACCCCGATCCATTTGGCGCAGGGTCGCTGGAGACACGTCGCGATCCGCCGACGCGCTTGACGTTGGCCGACACCGCGCAGTTGCCGCGCTGGCAGCGCTTATCGGTCGGCATCGACCACCAGATTCGGCAGGGCGTCCGCGTCAATGTCGACACGTTCTTCGAGAACAGCCGCAACGACTTCCGCTCGCTCGACCTCAATGCGCCGGTCAACGGTGCCCGGCCCGACGTCAGCTTCGGCCGCATGTTACTGGTGCAATCGATCGGTCGCGTCCGTCGCGCCGGTTTCAACGTCGATCTCAACTACTCCCCGCGCCAGGGCATCTTCAGCAGCCTGCGCTACGGCTACTCGGCCAGCATGAATGACGCGGACGACGCGTTGACGCCGCCGGCGACGGGGACGTTGGCGACGGAATGGGCGCCAACCCGCGAGGGTCGCCATCGCCTGAACTGGAACATCGGCGCCCCGATTCAACGCTGGGGACTCTTTGCTTCAATCAACGGCCGCCTGAATTCCGGCGGCCTCTACAACCTCACCACCGGCCGCGACGACAACGGTGATGCAATTTTCAATGACCGGCCCGCCGGCGTGGCTCGCAATAGCCTGATTGGCGCCTTCACCACGCAGATCGACATGCGGCTGTCGTGGACGGTTCCGTCGAGTCGGCCCGGCGGCGGCGTCGGCTTCCAGCGGGGCCCCGGCGGTGGCGGTGGTGGCCCGCGCGGCGGCCCTGGCGGTCGCGGGGCGGGGAATCAACCGCAGCGCCGCTTCGAAATGTATTTGTTTGCGACGAATCTGCTTAACCGCGTGAACCGGTCCTCGTACGTCGGCGTCCTGACGTCGCCACTGTTCATGCAGGCGACGTCCGCGCAAGCGGCGCGGCGCGTCGAACTCGGCTGGCGCTTCTCGTTTTAAGGACGTGGCCTGATCGGATTGCAAGCGGTGAAATCACCACAACGCTCCCCTGGTCTGCCAGGTGCGCAGCTGCACTGTGGCACGGTGCCGACCTCGGCACCCGACTGCGTCGCTAAGCCCAGGACGATTTGCCGGTGAGAGTCGTGGTGGTCGGCGCTGGCGTGTTTGGCGTCTGGACCGCCAAGTGCCTGGCGGATGCGGGGCACACGGTGACGCTGATTGACGCTTACGGGCCAGCCAACGGGCGCGCGAGCTCGGCGGATCATTCCCGCGTCATTCGCGCCGGCTACGGCGCGGACATCATCTACTCACGGTGGGCCACGGAGTCGCTGGCCGCCTGGCTCGCGCTGGCCGACGCCACCGGACGCACATTGCTCGCGAAGACCGGCGCGCTGTTCATGGGCGAGCCTGGGAACGTCTATGTGCGGACAAGTTACGAGACCCTGCGCGGCCTGCGATTGCCGGTCGAATGGATCGAGCCGGACGACCTCGCCCGTCGTTTTCCACACATCGCCACCACCGGCCTCGGTGGTTCGGTCCTTGAAGCCCAGGCGGGTGTCATCCGCGCCCGCGCGGCCGTGCAGGCAGTGCTGACCGCCGCATTGGCAACTGGGCGGGTGAGCTACGTCACCGCGCGCTGTGAGCCGCCCGATGAACAGCGCGACGTGCTGGCGCTGCATCTGACGGGCGGGCGCGCGCTCGCGGCCGACGGGTATGTGTTTGCCTGCGGCGCGTGGCTGCCGCAACTCTTCCCCGTGGCAGTCGGTGGCTGCATTCGCCCGACGCGGCAGGAGGTCCTGCACTTTGGGGTGCCATCGGGGGATGCGCGATTTGCGGCGTCACAGATGCCGGTGTGGATTGAGTTTGCCGCCGGTCGTTACGGCATTCCCGATCTCGATGCGATGGGGTTCAAAGTTGGTGTCGATCGTCATGGCGCCGTGATCGATCCCGACGCCGACGACCGCATCGTTGACCGTGAGGTCGTTGACGAAACCCGCGCCTGGATGGCGCAGCGCTTTCCGCTGATGGCCGACGCTCCTCTCGTCGACGCACGGGTCTGCCAGTACGAAAACACCTCAACGGGCGACTTCGTGCTCGATCGCCATCCACAGTGGGCCAACTGCTGGATTGCCGGCGGCGGCTCGGGTCATGGCTTCAAGCATGGTCCCGCGGTCGGTCGGCATGTGGCCGCGCTCGTCACCGGCGACGCGCAGGTCGAGCCGCGCTTTTCGCTGGCCACAAAAACCTCGCATGCACGCCGCGCAGTCTACTGAGTGATGCGGCCAGATGGCCTACTGCGGGCGCTTTGCGCACCGCGGGCGACCCGCGGTCAAACAGCGTCGGCGACCGTGACCGGAACGCCGTAGGGGAACACCATCACCGATCGTGACGGCCGTGCCGCACGCGCCCCCGATTGAGGCTCGTGATCGCTACTGACGCATGCGCTGCAGAATTTCTCCGAGCTGGCGAATCTCGTCGCCGTATCGAGCCCAGTCGCCGGCCTTTTGCGCGGCAATCGCACGATCGTAAGCCGCGCGGGCTTCGGCGGCGAGACTTGCGCGTGCTGTCGCCGCGTCCTCCGGGACCGCAGGGGCGGCCCCACGCGAGGCACCTGGTGCAGAGA
>JACCSI010000234.1 GCA_013813075.1 Acidobacteriota bacterium
GCGCTGGTCATGCCCTGGGTCACGTATACCGAGCCGGAGGTGGCGCACGTCGGCGTGTCCAAATCGGATGTGCGCGCCTCGAACGGGCGCCTTGCCACCATCACCGTACCGCTGTCGGACGTCGACCGTGCGATTGTGGACGATGACGTCGCAGGGTTCGTGGAGGTGCACCACGAACGCGGCCGGTTACGCGGCTGCACGATCGTCGCGCCGCACGCCGGGGAGATGATCGGCGAGGCGGCGTACGCGCTGACGCATGGTGGCACCCTGGCGCAGTTATCGTCAACCGTGCACCCGTATCCCACTGTTGGCGAGGCACTGCGGAAAGCCGGTGACGCGTATCGCAGAGAGGCGCTCACCCCCGCCCGTCGCCTGTGGCTGACGCGGTATTTCAGGTGGACGCGGTAGTGGCGTCAGGAGGCGGCGTGTGACCTGGTCCCGTTGGAGTGTTCTGCTTCTTTCGAGCGTGCTGGGTCTGCCTGGCTTCCTGGCGCCAGCGCGCGTTGAGGCACAGACGAGTGGCATGCTTGCGGGCACGATTCGGGACAGCGCGGGTGCGACGGTAAGCGGCGTGCGCCTGCTGGTGCGGGACACTGGCACAGGCTTGTCGCGAAGTGCAGAAAGCGGCGAGCGGGGCGAGTACGAGGTGGCCGGCCTTCCGTCCGCGACTCCGTTGGAGATCGTCGCCACGCTGGACGGCTTTGCGATGGTGCGCCGCACGGTCCAGTCGCTGGCGGCTGGAGAACGTCGCCTCCTCGACCTGCGGATGGAGCCGGCCGGCATCAGCGAGCGTATCCGCGTCACTCCCGATGCCGTCATCGGCTTTGCGACCTCGCCGGAACTCGGCGGCCAGCTGACGCGAGACCAGGTGGACCGGGTACCGGTCAACGGACGGGATCTGATGTCCCTCGCCTACCTCGTACCCGGCGCCGCGCCGGCCCGCGGGTTCTACAACCTGGCGCCTCGGCTCACCATCAACGGCGCCTCGTCACTCGTCACCAATTACAGCGTGGACGGATTCGATAACACCGATCTCTTTCTCGGCGGGCCGAAAGTGCCAGTGACATTCGGCTCGACCGAGAATCTAAAGGTGCTCGTCAACGCCTACTCCGCCGAGTATGGACGGACGGGAAATGGGGTGTTCTCGGTGACCACTCGGAGCGGCTCCAACACGCACAGCGGGGACGCGTTCTATGTTCTGCGCCCGGGTGCGACGCTCGATGCGCCGAACTTTTTCGCGCCCCGCGATGGCCGGGGCGAGGTGGTCGACGACAATTTCGTGCGACACCAAGGCGGTGGATCGATCGGCGGTCCGATCGCGCGGGACCGGGCGTTCTACTTCGGCGACGTCGAACTGACACGCGAGCGGCAGGACGCGATCCTCACATCGCCGCTCGCGGCCGGGTTGGCGCCGACGCGCTTCGACAACCAGACCACCATGGGCAAGGCCGACGTCCGCTGGAGCAACGGCCAGAGTTCCACTGTCCGCTATCAATTTTCCGATTACACGCACGACGGCGACATCGGGTTTGTCGGTGGGCTCACGCTGCCGTCCGCAGGTCTCGAGGTGAATTATCGCAACCAGTTCATCGCCTTTGCGCACCGCAGTGTCAATGGCGGAGGGTTCAACGAACTTGGTGTGCTGTCGGGTCAGTTGCGCTCCGACTGGCGTCCCGAGGACGGGGGTCCGCGCGTCGTCGTGACCGACCGCGGCGCGACGCTCGCCGTGCTCGGGGCGGTCAGCGACAACTTCTCGTGGACCGAGGGCGATTTCCAGATTCGCGATGTCTATACGCACGCGCTCGGCCGCCACTCGCTCAAGCTCGGGGCCGACGTGCTGCGCGGCGGATTCCGTATTGCGTCCGGCCCAGGCGCGCGCGGCGTCTACGTCGTGGATCTGGCCGGCCGGCCGGTCACGTCCTCCGGGCCGTTCCTGAGTCGCAACGACCTGCCGCCCGACGTTGCCGTGCTCTCGTACTCACAGACCTTCGTGAATCCCGTGGTCGAGGGTGCGCAGCTCCTCGCTGGCGCATTCGCAGAGGACACGTTCCGCGCCGCGTCCGACGTCACACTGACGCTGGGTGTGCGGTGGGACTACGACTCGGTGACTGATACGCCGCTCGGCGACGGCGACCGCGACAACGTGGCCCCCCGGGTCGGCATCAGCTGGACGCCGAACGGGAGCGCCCGTCATCAAGTCCGTGGCGGCTTCGGCCTCTTCTACGAGCGGATCCCGTTTGCCGTGCGCTCCGACACCATCTTCAACAACCCTGATGGCGGTGCAGTGTCCGTCACGTTTGCGCCGGGCACGCCCTTCGTGCCGCCGCGTTTCCCCGCCGCTCTACCTCGAGAGTCGCTACAAGGGCTGCCGCTGTCGCAACTGCCGCCGCGCAACGTCCAGGTCTTCGACCCCGATCTGCGGAGTCCGCACACCGAGCAGGCATCCGTGGGCTACGTCGTGACGCTGGCAGCCGATTCCGCCCTTGCCATCGATTATGTGCACAGTCGCGGTCGCGATCTGATTCGTCGAATTGACACGAACGCACCGGCCTCGGTCTCCGCCGGGGTCAGCCGTTCGGTGGCCGCCGCCGACCTTGCGCGTCCCAGCGTCCCGTCAGCCGGCGGTGTGCGGCTGGTTGAGCAAGACGAGTCCAGTGGCCGCAGCACTTTCGACGGTCTCTATTTCAACCTGCGGCAGCGCCTGAGTCGAGGCGTGGCGTTCGACGTCGCCTATACGCTTGCACGCATCGAAAACGACACTGACGACATCAATTTTCGCCCGATGGACAGCCGCCGGCCAGACGCTGAACTGGGACCAAGCCTGAACGACCGGCGGCATGTGCTCGCCGTCAACGGTCTGGTGCGGATTCCGCGTGTGATCGATCTCGTGCCGGTGCTCTTTCTGTCCAGCGGGCAGCCCCTGAATGTGACCACCGGTCGTGACGACAATGGCGACACGATCTTCAACGACCGTCCGGCCGGCGTGGGCCGTAATAGCGAGCGCACGTCCGGCTTCGCCCAGTTCGACCTTGGCCTCGTCCGGTCGTTGCGCGCCGGCAAGGCGACTCTCGAAGTCCGGTGCGAAGTCTTCAATGTGTTCGACCGCGCCAACTTCTCCGGATTCTTCAATTACGGCGCCAGCGGGGTGCGGCCTGATGAGAGCGGCACGCTGGCCTTTCAGCCGACGGTCGCCGGGCCCGCGCGGCAGTTTCAATTAACCGGCCGCCTCCGTTTCTGAGTTGAGATGACTAAAACACGCGTGCTGATCATCGTGCTGGTCGTCGCGACCCTCGCGGCCGCCGCGTTCCTGCTGCCGATCAAGGATTGGACGATTCAACTCGCTGAGTGGGCGCGCGGAACCGGGGCGCTCGGCGTCACCGTCTTTGTCCTCGCCTACATCGTGAGTACGGTATTGGGTTTACCAGGATCGATCTTGACGCTCGCTGCGGGATTCGCCTACGGTCCGGTGTGGGGGCTGGCGATCGCCTCCCCCGCCAGCGTCGCCGGAGCGACCTGTGCGTTTCTGCTGGGCCGCACGTTGCTGCACGACTGGGCGGTACGGCGCGTCGGCGAATCCGCACGGATACGGGCCATCGACGCGGCCGTTGCGCGAGAAGGTTTCAAGCTGGTGTTCCTGCTGCGGCTCTCGCCACTCTTCCCCTTCAACGTGTTGAACTATGCGCTCAGCCTGTCACGCGTGAGCCTTCTCACCTATGTGACTGCGTCGTTTCTGGGAATGCTGCCGGGGACCGCGATGTACGTCTATCTCGGATCCCTCGCGCCGGCGGCCGCCGAGCTTTCTTCGGCGAGCCAAGGTGGAGGCGCAGCCCGAACCGCCCTCTACGCAGCTGGACTGGTCGCGACCATCGCGGTCGCCGTCCTTGGAACGCGCGCGGCGAGGCGGGCGCTCGATCCAAAGCTGGCAGAGGCATCATGAGTGCGAGAGCGCGGGCGTGGTGCGCGTTGGCATCGCTGGTCCTGTGGTCTGCCACGGGGCCGTCGGCAGCGGCGTTCGACCATGGCTTCGCGGCATACGCTGAGCTCCTGCGTTCGGTCGTGCGCGAGCCGCGCGTGGACTACGCGGCACTGAAGGCCGACCGCGACCGTCTCGATCGCGTGGTGGGGACATTCGCAGGGCCAAGTCAATCAGAGGAGCAGACGTGGGCCCGCGAACAGCGGATGGCCTTCTGGATCAATGCCTATAACGCGCTGACGTTGAAGGCCATCGTCGATCACTACCCCATCCGCGCCGGTGTCTTCACTCGCTTGCCGCGCAACAGCATCCGGCAGATTGACGGCGTTTGGACCACGCTGCGATGGACAGTGGCCGGCCGGACCGTCACACTGGACGACATCGAGCACAAGATTCTTCGTCCGACGTTCGGCGATGCGCGCGTCCACTTTGCGCTCAACTGCGCCTCCGTCAGCTGCCCGCTCCTGGCTGGTGAGCCGTACCGCGCGGACACCCTGGACGCGTCGCTCGACACCGCAGCGCGCCGCTACCTCGCGAGCCCAGAGGGCCTGCGCGTCGAGGCCAGCACTCTGCGGGTCTCGAGCATTTTCAAGTGGTACGGCGAGGACTTCATCGCCCAATACTCGGCTCTCGTCCCTCAAGGCGGCGATGCGCAACAGCGGGCCATTCTAGGCGCCATCGTTCGTTTCGGTCCCCAAGACGCTGCCGAACGCGCGCGCACTGGTCGGCCCCGCATTGAATATCTCAACTACAACTGGTCGTTGAACGACGTCCTGCGCTGAGCCGCCGCTCTCGCGGTCTTCAATGCCGGGCGTCTAGCCTTACGAGATCCTGGCAGTTGGCGGATGCCAATCGCTGAGGAGCGTGACGTGTCCGGCGCGGGCGGCCTTCCTCGTGTAGGCGCGGTCGGCGGTGAGCATTGTGCCGCGGTGGCGGATGGCGAGCGCATGATACGCGGCGTCGTAAAACGTCACTTTGTGGGCGCGCATCAGGCTGACGATGGCTTCGGCGTAGACGTACGGCGCTTCTTCGCGAATCCCGAGGTCGAGCATGGCACGGAGGAGTGAATCCGCCTTGACGGGATGCTTCCGGCCGAGGACATTACCGACCTCAAAGACCCAGAGAGTCGGCAC
>JACCSI010000268.1 GCA_013813075.1 Acidobacteriota bacterium
CTACGAGGAAGACCACCTGATCGAGCGCGCCGCGACCATGGGCACAGTGATGAGGGCTCTGCTCGACGACCTCGCACACCGGCACGCGTCGGTCGGCGCGGTGCGATCGATTGGCCTCTTCGGCGTCGTCGAACTGGTGCGCAACCGCAAGACCATGGAACCGATGGCGCCGTTCAACGGGACGTCGCCGGAGATGCAGTCGCTGGGCCGATTTTTCCGCGCCGAAGGGCTCTACACTTTTGTGCGCTGGAACACCTTCTTCACCAACCCGCCGCTCTGTATTACCGAAGCTGAAATGCGCGAGGCGTTCGCGATTATCGACAAGGGCTTGTACGACGCCGACAGCGCGGTCGAGGAATAGCACCATGGGCCTTTCAACCGTTCTCTTACTGGCCGCCACGCTGCAGGCCGACGCGCCTGTGCTCGACAACCCATATGTGCGAGTGTCGCGCAATACGGCGCCGTGCGCTTCGGCACAGACGCCGGAGTGCGTCGATCGCATCATCGTGGCGCTCGGCAACATCGATCTGAACTCGGTTGCCGGCACCCGCCGGATGGTGCGCGGCGACATTGCGGTCTTTGGCGCCACCGATTCTTACCTGGCCCCGGTTGGAGGTCCGTACTTCGAAGTGGTGCTGAAACCCAACCGGCCGGCGGTGAAGTCGCCAACGGAGAACATCCCGCCCGAGAAGAATGCGATTCGTCACGATGCCGACGCGTTCGTCATATTCGAGGAGCGACTCGAGCCGGGCGACACGCGCGCACGGCACACGCATAGTCAGCGGGTCGTCATCCAACTCAACAAAACGACATTGCAACAATGGCCAGAGGGTGAACCGGAAGTGATGCGCGAAATGCGTGTGGACCAGGCAGCGTTCAACGAACCCGTCATTCACGTGGTGAAGAACGTCGGTGGGCTGCCGCTGCGGGGCATTGTCATCGAGTTCAAACCTGCCCGATGATCGTGCAGGGCTTGACGAAGCCACGAGGCATGACGATTCGCGAGGCAAACGGCGTCGCCGACATTACTGACGTCCGTGCGTTGTTCGAAGAATACGCGCAGTCACTCGACACGGACTTGGGGTTCCAGGACTTCGACCAGGAGTTGGCAGGACTGCCCGGGGCATACTCGCGGCCGCGCGGGCTGCTGCTCCTCGCGACGAAGGGCGACCGGTGCGTTGGTTGTGTCGCCGTGCGAAGCCTGGATACAGACACCTGTGAGATGAAGCGGCTGTACGTCAGTGTTGAAGCACGCGGCCAACGAATAGGATTGGCGTTGGCAGAGGCCGCAATCGAGTTTGCCAAGGCGACCGGCTACCGCGCGATGCGCCTGGACACGTTGCCTACCATGGCGACGGCACAGGCGCTTTACCGTCACTTGGGTTTCCGCGACGTGCCACCTTATGGCTACAACCCAGTGCCCGGGACGTCATTCATGGAGGTGATCCTCAGCGGTGCTCCCTAACCACAGGCAACGTCTCCAGGGGACACCAGATTGCGCGCCATGACGCGGTCGGTTTGCACATCTGTTCCCAACACGAACTGATGCGCCCCGACATCGACAAATCCCACCTTGCGATAAAACGCCTGCGCGCGGGAGTTTTGCTCCCAGACCCCGAGCCATAACGTCTGCGCGCCGCGGGCATGCGCCGCCGCGACCACCGCGTTCATTAACGCCAGCGCGACGCCGCGACCATGATGCAGGCGGTCGACATAGAAGCGCCAGAGTTCAATGGGATCCGGTCCGCGGACCACGGCGGGAGCGCCAGGCCGTAGTTGCGCGTAACCAATCAGCGCAGCGCCGTCGTCAGCCACGAACGTATCCAGAGTGGAATCGCCGAGTTGACGGCGCTGAATCTCCGGGGAGTAGGCCGAGGCGCAATAGGCGTGCATGTCGGCCGGCGCATTGTCGGCCTCGAATGTGTCGCGAAACGTGCCCTCGGCCAGTGCCGCCAGCCGCCCGGCATCCGCATCCGTTCCCCGGCGAATCACCATTTGAACTGCCTATGCGCCGCCTCTTCAGACACCTGCGCGTACAACGTTGCCGCAGTGTCGCGGGTGAGATACGGGATGTGGACGACGCTGCCCTCCGCTGCGCCGGCGGTGTCCACGTGCAGACCGGCCATCGCTAAACGGCGATCGAACGGGCTTTCGCCGAGCGTGACCGTCTGAATTTTTGACAGCCGAACGATGACCACGCGCCGCCAGAGCCAGCCGCTCTTGAACAAGAGCGCTTCGTCGTTGATCGCCCAGCCCAGATGTTTGACGGTGTAACGCGCACCCAGGATGGCCCATGCGAGGAGCAGCGGCATCACCGGCACCGCCCACCAGCGTGTCCAGAACGTCAAGCCGCCAAACATCAGCAGCGCACTGAACAGCCACCCCTTGACTTCGCGGCGAAACGCGCCCGGCGCCATCGCCTGCCACGCCACGCCGTCGTATGCAGGACCGACGACGGCGCGCACGAAGTCAGGCAGCGCCTCGCGGCGAAGAATCGGCGCCAGCGATTCGCGATGGGGCTTCGCGTTGCCGTCTTCGACGCGTCCCCCCGCGGTATCGACACGAACGGCGACGCGCCCGAAGACGCGGTGCAAGGGGGTTTCCCGAATGGTCAGCGTCTGCACGCGGCGCAGCGGAATGGCGGCGGCCACACGCGTCAGCAACCCGTACTCCGTTCTGGCATCCCCGCCGACGACCAGCAGCTTGAACCCGTTGAGGCGCACCGCCGCCCATCCCATCGACAGGATGCGCACCACCAAGAACAGCATCGCGATCGCTGCGATGGTCATCAGCATGCGCTCCAGCGACACGGTCACGTTGCCGATGGCGGCGCGAAACAAGCCCCGCACCGCGCCACGGCCCGTCACGGTTTCGCCAAACAGGGTTGGCATCAATCGATCGAACAGGCCAAGCTCCCAGAGCACGCCGGCCGCAGCGCCAATCACGACCGCGCCGCGATTGTCGATGAAGCCACAGAGCAGCAGTTCCCGTGTGCCCAACTGCAGCAGTGCCGGCGCCGGCGCCACAGTCGCGTTCGCAACCTCAGGTGTCGCCGCCTGGCGTTCCGCAAACACGCGCGTCCGCATCTCGTGGAACGCGAACATCGGCAGCACGCTCATGGTCGCCTCGGTCGTGCCGCCACCGCCAGTTTCAACCTTGACCTCGACAACGTTCAGCAACCGATGCAGCACGTTCTGGACCGCGTCGATGTTCTGAATGCGACCGTACGGAATATGACGCTCCTTACGAAACACCAGGCCGCTACGAATCACCATCTCGCTCTCTGCGTAGCGATAGCGGAACGTCACATATCGCAGCACGGACACCATGGCGTTTGGGATGATCAGGAGCATCATCCATGGTTGCCACCAGTCGCCGTTTCGCGACGTCATGCCCACCAGCACGAAGATCCCGGGTACGACGAACAGGCGGATCTGCGTCAGGAAGGCGAAGATGATGGAGTACGGGTGCAGCCGGTGCTCAGACGGCATCAGCGGATTCGCGGGGCAGCAAGTGGTCCCGGATGGTCAGCGCGGTGTGATGTTCGAGGCCCGGTAACATCACCTTCGAGTGAGCCGTACCTGCGGTGTAGATCACCAGGCGACCAAGCCCGTGCTTGCGCTCGAGCGGACCTTGCGCCACATCGGTGTGCTGCACACGCGAACGCGGCACATTGCAGACCTGGCGCCAGTAAACGCCCGACGTGATCTCGATGCCGTCGCCATCGACACGATAGGACGTGTGGCGGTACTCAATCTCGGCCCAGCGATACGACAACCACGCGAGCCCGATCGACCCAAGCGTCCAGACCGGCGCCCACCAATACCAGCGCCGAAAACCAAACAGGAGAATCAATCCGATGATAAAGGCCACTGACATGCCGGCGGTGACATACCATCCGATCTCGCGCTGCAGTGTGACGGACCGCGGATCGAGCCGATGATCGGTTTCCGACGTCACTCGCTCTCCAGTCGGACGCTGGTCGATCGAGCGAGCGCGATCCGGGAAAAATCGAAGTCCAGCCGTCGTCCCATCACCAGCGAAGCATAACCGCGACGCGGCTGCATCGTCATCACCGACAGCTCCTCTCCTTTCGCGGGGTTCCGACGCATGGCGCCCGAGAGACGCGCCTACACCCGGAGTATCGTGGCGCGTGCCGGCGTGCCGGTAATCGCGGCAAGCGCCTCCGCATACAGTGCCACCTGACGCCGATAAATGTCCTCTGCGCCGCCCAGGTCTGCATCGGTCTTGAAGTCGACCACGTTCCATTCCCCGGCAGCAGATTCGTAGGCGAGGTCGATCTGGCCATCGATCAGTGTGCCGTCGCGCACGATCGAGATCGGCGCCTCACGCCGACAGGCACGGCCGGCACTAGCCGCGGCACGCGCTTCCTGTAGCACCTCGTGCGTCAAGGCGGACTCGACCACCGCCGTCGCCGCGTCTCGTTCATCATCCGGCGCGCCGAGGATGCGCGCGTGCAACAACGCAAAATCGCGAATGTCATGCGGCGCGGCGTCGAGCGGGACCGCGGCCAGGAGTGCGTGAACCAGGACGCCAAAGCGGCGCCCCGAGGGGCGCGGGCCCGCGACCGACGCGTCGAGCACCGTGACGTTCGGCGAGCCGCCCGCAGTGAACGATGTGCCGTCACCGCCCTCGCCTTTCACGAACTCCGTCGCGGTGACGACGTCCAACGACGGCTGCGCGGCGCGTTCCCGGCGCTGCGCGCGGGTCTGCTTCCACGCGTCGTAGCGCGCCCGGTCGGCGGCGACATCCTCCGGCTTTGCCTCCTTGGTGATCAAGTCTTCGCGCCGAATGCCACGGCGATCTTCTCCTCTCAGGTCGAGCAGCAGCGGATCCCACCACACCACCGAATACTGTTCGCCGGTGCAGGGGTCGGTCAGGCGATACGCCGCGGGCCGCATGGTGGTGAAGCTTGCCCCCTGACCGTCAGGACGATCGAGCACCGTGTCGCGCCCGTTGAAAGTTGGCAGTCCGTCGGCCACGACTTGGCTCGATTGGCTGTCGGGTGGATAAATGGCATTGGCCAGCGGACTGATCCAGCCTGTGTCGAATGGGCCATCCCCGATCGCAGGTATCACCAGCACGTCCCTCGCGCGCGTGGCGGCGACGTATGCCAGCCGGATCGCTTCTGCCCGATCGCGGGCGATTTCAACGTCATTGTGCTCGGACAGATCGAGCGGTGTCCACCCCGACAACGCCACTGCCGCCAAACCACGTTCGGTGTCGAGGTGCCGCTGTGCAACCGCCCGATGCAGTTTGCAGCCGATGTCGGCGAGGATGACCACCGGAAATTCAAGGCCCTTCGCCTTGTGCACCGTCATCAGCCGAACGCCCTCGGTGCCTTCCTCGAGAATGGGCGCCTCGGGCGTTTGCGATCGCTCGGCGGCGTCGCGCAGCTCGTCGACAAATGCCCGGAACGACAGCCCGCCTTCCGCTTCGTACTGCCGCGCCAGTTCCTGAACCTGAAGCACGTTGGCGAGTACCTGTTCGCCGCCCCGCCAGAAAATGAATCCAACATGGGCACGGGTGCATTCCAGGAGTTGCCCAATCGTCTCGGCGACCGGCCGATGGTTGCGTCTCCGCGTGAGATCGCGCAGCACTCGTAGCGCCTCTGCGATCGGTTCGAGGCCCGGAGGGACAATCTCAGGCACGCCGAAGGGTCGAAACCCATGGCCCAGCGAGTGCCAGGCCAGCATGCCTTCTTCCGGAATGGCAAAGAACGGGCCCCGCAGCGTTGCAAACACCGACAGCGCATCGTCGGGCCGCTCGATGGCCG
>JACCSI010000288.1 GCA_013813075.1 Acidobacteriota bacterium
GCGACGTACAGGTTCAAGCCGTTCATGGAAAAGTTTGGCTGCGATTCAATCACGATGAACGTCCCGCCCGCGTCCCGAAACGCTGGCAGATCCTCGCGCATCTTGTGCACGATGCCCCAAGGCCCGAAGAAATCGAAGTGGCCATAATAGTCGTAGAAGCCGAGTTGCTTTACCTTCGACCCCCACCCCTTCACGATCGACTCGAACTCGCGGTTGTATGATGAAGTGGGGTCGTTGAACGGCCGCGTGTGATCGAAATAGTACGGAAAGTCGCAGACGGTCGTCACGTGGTGCGGGTGCGGGACGGCCTTCTTTGGCGGGCGCGTCTGAAAGCCGTAGGCGAGGATGCCGAGGTACTTCTCCTTGTGTTGCGGCTTCAGTTGAACGTGAATTTCCTTCGAGAGGTGCAGTAGCCGGTCGGCCATCTGCTTATCGTCCTGCGGGGTCACTCCGTACGACGCGTCGAGCGCGAGGCAGCGATCGCACTGACACAGCGGCGCGAGGTCGTTTGGATCGAGTGATGCGACGATCGCGTCGGGGCTGGCGTCGAACTGCGCGTTGATCTTCTCGGCCACGATGCGGATCACCTCGGGGCTCGTCGAGCAGAAGTTCGTGCTCGTCTCGGAGCTGTCATGCACCTGGATCTTGCCCGCACGGTCGCGCGACCACATGTCGGGAAACTTGTCGAACGGGTAGAGCTTGAGGTCGATGAACCCCGCCCAAGCGTGACCAAAGTTCATCCGGCCGCGGTTGATCACGGAGCGGTTCTGCCGGTCCCACCGCGGCGCGCTGCCCCAGCTCATGCCGATGGAAGACGAGAAAGACGGCCCGCAGGTCTCGTCGAGCGGCGGCAGGGAGACGGTGCGGTGGGGCGGAATGACGATCTCCTCGCCGAGCTGTTTGGGCATGAACCAATGGCAGTCGAGATGATCGGTGAGCAGGCCGTAGATGCCGTTCCGCAACCCTTCGGGAGTCGTGGCTTCAATGACGACGTCGTCGCCCTCTGTTCGCAGCCGATACGAATCCGGATGCGGCTTGCCAGGAAGCTCGGGCGCAATACGGACGCGGATCGCCGGTCCCGCGCCGGCCGGGACAGCGGAAACGACCGGCAGCGCTGCGCCGCTTTTCACCTCTACACAACGGCGCAGATCCCCGACCGCCTCTGCGAGTTCGATCTCCGCCGCTGGTCTCCCAGCTGCCGAGGAGTACTGCTCGAAGGTGAGCTGGGGCGCATCCGGCGGCGAAACAAGGCGGTCGAAGGCGATCTGGTATTTCGAGCTTCCGCCGGCAGCGAGAACGAGCGGTGTGCCTTGAGAAGTAGATGGCTTGGTCGCCGCGACGAGGGAGTGGACGCGCTGCGGCGTGCGCGGCGCGTGCGTCCCAATCACCTGGCCCCGGGCCGTGATCTTTTCGACGCGCGTGTCGCCGAAATCAACTGGGTCGGGACCCTGCACCGCGACGAACAGCTCGCGATCGGGCGTGGCGCCCGTGTTGGCGCCGGCAAAGGTGATGGCACCATGCAGCAGTTGATACTTCAGCCCGTCCGGCGGCCTCAAATCAAATTCCCAGACGGCTTCCTTCTTCGCCTCGATTCGCCCTTGAAATGCCTTCCCCGCGAAGCCGGCCGCTCTGTTCTCACTGAGAGAGACTTCCACGTTTAACGCGTCGGCCCCGCTATTCAGCAGCCGCATGGTTGCAACGATGCGGCCAGCGTCGGCGGTATCCGGCGTACTCGTCGTATAAACCTTGAAGTCTCGGAACTTCGCCGGCAGCGCGCCGGCGCCCTGCGCGTTAATGGCCGGCACAAGACCGAAGCACAACAGCAGCGTCGCATTCCACGAATTTAACATTCACACCTTTTTACTGAAGGATCAGCGCGTCGGCGACGTCGAGGTCAAACGTAAAACCATCGTCTGCTCGAATTACTGTTCCCCCGCTGGCCAGTCTTGGTTTCGTTGCGGGCACGCTGGGGATGGATAGCTTGAGCGACAGCGCCTTCACCGGCCGGCCGCTCCAGTTGACGAGTGATATGACCATTCCCTGCTTCGCGCGAATCACCGTCGTCTCAACGAGCGGCTCGGAGCAGACCACCGGACGCTCCACACTCGCCGCGGGTAACCCGATCAGGGCTGAAGCGCCGCGGTCGAATTCGGTGGGGATGAAGTGCGCCATCGAGTCATCGGTGGTGCCGCGGTCAATCGGACGCAGCGGAATGGCGGGCTTGAAGTAGCTTAGCCCGGGGAGAAAGCCGCAGTAAATGGCCTGACCCTTGCCTACAGTGCGCACGCTCACGGCGGGGGCGCCGTCGCGGAAGCGTCCTTGGACGACCGGCCCTGCGTCGCCAACCGCGGCGAGCTCGAATCGGCTGCGCACGTTGATCACGGGCATCTGTACGTTTCCGATTGCTGTCTCGAACGTCACCTGATCGATCGCCTGCGCGAACGGCAAGTCCTGCTTCTCCAAACGCACCGGCTCGGTCGGCACGTCCAACGAGCGGCGCTGCTCTACGCCCAGCAGGCGCCGCATGATGTCGTTAGGCCGGTTGAACTCATCAAACATTCCCGCGCCGGACGTTGCGAACAGCCTCCCGCCCGCCTCGACCCAATCGGCGATTGCCTTCGAACATGCGCGCGAAACGTTCTGATCCGTGAGGTACAGCAGCCGATACGTCTTCAGATCGCCGGCGAGGGCGTCAGCTTCTACGACCACGTCAAGCGGAACTTGCTGGTGCCGCACGGCCAGGTACAGCGTGCGCTTGGCGGCATCAAACGGA
>JACCSI010000318.1 GCA_013813075.1 Acidobacteriota bacterium
TCATCGCATAGGACTTGCTGAAGGTATAAATCGGGATGGTGCGCTCGTACATTCCCGGGAAGGATGCGATGCTGACGTGTTCGCCCTTGAAGATCACGTGCTCGTACGCCTCGTCTGAGAGGACCCAGAGATTGCGATCGTTGGCAATTGCCGCAATGCGCTCGAGATCACCGCGCGGCATGACGCCGCCGCTCGGGTTGTTAGGCGAATTGACGTAGAGGGCGCGGGTGCGCGGTGTAATGGCTTTTTCGAGTTCGTCGAGGTCCCAGCGCCAGCCGAGCCGCTCATACAGCGGGACGGCGACGGGTGTGGCCCGGGCCGCGATCGCAATCGCCATCGTCGCTGGCCACTCGGGATCGGAGACGATGACCTCGTCGCCTGGCTCGAACAGCGCGTGCATGATGGCCCAGATTCCGTGCGTGCCGCCGTTGCTCGGCACCACTTCGTCGTCACTGCCGATCGGAATGGCGTTCTCGTTGCGCATCTTTTCCGCCAGCAACTGGCGCAGACGCGGGACGCCTGTTGTTGGCAGGTAGTGCGTCTTGTTCGCGGTGATGGCGTCCACCATCGCCTGTTTCACCGAATCCGGTGCGTCAAATGACACGTCGCCCTGATCCAGCCGGAAGGGGTCCTTCACGGTGTGCATCAGGTCGCGGATTTTGATGATTGCGGAGACGGGAACCGAGTCGAGGAACGAGGCCATGGGTAATCTTATTCGTGTCTTCCGTGCGACCGAGCTGCCAGAACGCCGGCTTTCTCCAAAATGGCGTTCAGCGTTTGAGCCGTGCGGCGCAGCGGCAAATTGCTGACGTAGAAATGCCTGGCGCCGAGGTCGAGCAGCGTGCGAATGGTGCGTGCGCAGACGTCGACCGGCGTGGCGCCGTCGGCAAACTCCGTCGTCAGCCCGTCCACGGGCACCGGCAGGAACTGCTTGAGGATGTTCAGGGTCGCGGCGTTGGCGCTGCGGTAGTAGAACACGCCAAACACCGCCGGAATGGTGAGGCCGCGCCGCTTGGCTTCGGCGAGGTAGTTCGCAACCTGCTCCGCATGATGGTGCGAGGCGACTTGCGTCAGATAGAAATCCGCGGTTGAGTGGCCTTCGAGCAGGTAATCGACCTGCGTCTGGGGCGACGCAGTCGGGTTCACCCAGCCGCCGAGTTCCAGTTCGGGGTGACGCGCACGAATCTGCTCGCGCAGCTGCCAGGCGTGCTCGACACAGCGTGGCCGTCCAAGATGCTTGTCACCACCCAGGACGACCAGCGACGCGAAGCCGTGATGCCTCGCCTGGTCGGCGTAACCCAAACAGAATTCGAGCGAGTGCTTGCACGTCAGAAACGGGACGACGTGCGCGCGGGCGACTTCTGGGCCGAGGTTGGTGACCAGATGGCGCAGGTTGTTTTCTTCCTGCGCTCCGACCGCACTGTCGGTAATCATGACCCGGACGTTCTGGCGCGCAAGCGACCGGATCGCGTGATAAATGTCGATCCACGCGTCGATACCTTCGCCCGATTGCAGCTCCGCCCGGGGTGGACGCAATTCCACCGTGATAACCGGCGTGTCGGACGTCCGGAGCAGCTCGAGAAAGGATGTCACGCGGCCGCCAGCTACTTTTTCGTATTCAACTGATAGCCCGCGGGGGGGGCGAAGAGCGCGTCGTCCAGCGCGCCGGTTTGAACATCGTTGACCATGGTCTGGGCCGAAATGTTCCCGAGTTTCGCCATCATGCCGCCCATCATGCCGCCGCCGCCGCCCGCCATCCCCATCTTTATCTGGATGTCGCTTTCATAGGCGATGCCGCCGAGTTCGGCAAACTGCTTGTACATTTCCGCCATGGCCCTGGCCTGGCCCGGCTGACCTTTCGCTGCTCTGGGGTCGCTGAAGATCCACCCCTTCTCCGCGGCCGCCCTGTAAAAACGGTTGTAGTCCGCAGTGCCCGGCGCGTCTTTCACTATCCACACCGGGCCCGCGAGCGACACCGTCATCATCATGTCCTTGCTGTTGCCGATCGCGGCAGGGACCGAGATCTCCATGTCGTAGCCCGCGGCGGTGTGCGATCCAAACGCCTTGGTCTGGCCATTGGGCTTAATCGACGCCTGGACGTTAGTCGTGTCTACATTTGCGCCCATTTCTTTCGCGAACGTGGCCATGTCCCAGACATCGGCTTCTTTCTTCTTCGACTCGAACACATACATCTTCTGCGCGTCGAGGTCGAAAATGGTGGTCTGGATTCTGTCTCCCATCTGCAGCTCGGACCGCATCTTGTTGCCTTTGATATATGTGGTGCCCGTCGAGGAAGCCGACATTCCCATGCCTTTCCCGCCGGTCGTCATTTTGATGGTGACGTCAGCCAGGGCGGGCCGTGCAGCCATAAGCAACACAACGACGGCGAGAGACGCACATTTCATCAGCAATCTACCTCGACAAAATTATAGGACATGGCCACCGCGGTACGGCGAGAGGCGACACCCACGCCCCTCCCCGCACCGATACCGTGGCGCGCTACTGTTGCGATGTCGTCGCACGCGGCTTGGCGTTCTTGGCGAACTCGTTGGCCCAGTTCAGCATCTCCGCGATGGTATGCATCACCGACTCGCGCGCGGCATAGCCGTGCGCTTCGTACGGCAGCGTCACGTATCGCACCGTCGC
>JACCSI010000332.1 GCA_013813075.1 Acidobacteriota bacterium
CCGTTGCTGGCTGCTCGCCGTCGCCGAGGGACTTGCCGTCGATGGCGAGGCGGCGGGCGAAGCCGCCTTGCATGGGCGAGTGGCTCGCGACCGTCACGGCACGCACCCGCGGGTTGGCGTCAAGGCGTTGTTGCAGCTGCTCGTAGAACGCGAGACGTTGTTCGACGGCCGGGTATTTTTGCTCGGGCAGCGCCAGCGACATCGTCAGTAAGTTTGACGTCTCGACGCCAATGTCCATGCGATACATCGTCAGGAAATTGCGCATCATGAAGCCGGCGCCGGCCAGCAGCGCCAACGTGAGTGCGAGTTCCCCAATGACGAGGGCGCCGGTCCAACGCCTGACGCGCATGCCCGCTGATCCCGAACGTCCGCCCTCCTTCAAGATTTCGTTGACGTCACTCTTGGACACGTGAAGGGCCGGCGCCAGACCAAATAAGACGCTCGTGCCCAGACAGACCGCCGCGAGGTAGGCAAAGACGCGGTAGTCCATGGTGAACTCGATCCAATACGGGCGGCCGACGTCCTGCGTGGCCAGGTCGAACAGCCGGATGCCGACCGCGGCGAGGCCCAGGCCAAGGACGCCGCTGATCAGCGCCAGCACCAGACTCTCCATCAGCAGCTGCCGGACGATGCGCCAGCGCGTCGCGCCAATCGACACGCGCACGGCCATCTCGCGAGAGCGTTGCGCCGAGCGCGAGAGCAGCAAGTTCGCCACGTTGGCGCAGGCAATCAGCAGCACGAAACCGACCGCGCCAAGCAGAGACAGGAACACCACGCGGATTGTGCCGCCGTTGACTCGCTCGTTGAACGTCTGGACATGAGGCTGAACGTCTTTATTGGTGTCCGGATGGTCGCTGGCCAGCCGCTGACCAATCCCGATCATCTCGGCCTGGGCCTGCGTCTGTGACACGCCTTCGCGCAGTCGTCCGAATACGTCCAAGCCGCGCGAGTTCCGTTTTTGGTGTTCCAGTTCGCGAATGACCGAGAGCGGCTGCCACATGTCCGCGTTCTGCGGAAACTTGAAGCCTTCCGGCATGACGCCAATGACCACGGACGGCACGTCGTTGATGCGGATGGTGCGGCCGACGACCGACGGATCGCTGCCGTAGCGATTCTTCCACACCCCATCGCCGAGCAGCACGACAGCGGGGGCGCCCGGGCGATCGTCCTCGGGCAGGAAGCCGCGGCCGCGCGCAGGGGCCTGACCGATGAGCGCGAACCCGTTGCCGGAGATGAGCGCCCCGCTGAAGCGCTCGGGGGCGCGCCCCTCGTCGCTGACGTTCATGGTGCGGCCGGAATGGGCCGCCAGTGCGCTGAACGACTGCGTCGATGCCTGCCAATCCTTGAGATCCAGATAGGACACCCCCATCTGACGGTCGCGCACGACGTCGCGCGAGCTGAGCGCCATGATTTGCTCAGGGTGCGCAAACGGCAGACCCCGTATCAGGACCGCGTTCACGAAGGTGAACACCGTGGCGTTGACGCCGATGCCCAGCGACAGCGCGACGACGGCGACGAGCGTGAACCATTTGTCCTTGACGAGCAGACGGCATGCGAACTGGAGGTCTTGTACAAGGCCCATGGAAGTCATTACGCACCAGGGAACCAAAGGTTTCGAAGGGCCACCAACCAGCCGGGGCCGCAGCCCTCGCCCTCAACACTTCGGTGTAAGCTCTCGCCCATGCACTTCCCACAGCTTCGACTGGTGGCGGCGATTGTCGCGCTGGCCTTGCTGACCGCCGCAGGCCCGACGGTCCACGCCCAGACACCGGTGCCCGCCCCGCGATTCGCGGTCGACCCATCGTGGCCGAAAGACATGCCGAAGAACTGGATCTTCGGCGCCATCACCGGCGTTTTTGTCGATGCCAAAGACCACGTCTGGGTGACGCACCTGCCCGAGACCCTGACCGAAGAAGAAACGTCAGAGATCCAGAAGCCGCCGATCGGCACCTGCTGCACGCCGGCGCCCGTCGTCGTGGAATTCGATCCGGCCGGGAACGTGGTGCAAGGGTGGGGCGACCCGGCACAGGACATCGCGGTGTATCCGAAAAACGCACACGGCATTTTCGTGGACCATCACGGTTTCGTGTGGGTCGGCACCTATATGCACCACCGCGTGCAGAAGTTTACGCGCGACGGAAAGCACGTCCTGACGATTGGCACGTACGAGAAGACCGGCGGCAGTAACGACACGGCGTTACTGGGGGGCCCCGCGGGCATCTGGGTCGATCCCAAGACCAACGAAGCGTTTGTCGCGGACGGCTATCGCAACCGGCGCGTCATCGTCTTCGACGGCGAGACCGGCAAGTACCTCCGACACTGGGGCGCCTATGGCGCGGCACCGGACGACACGCAGAAGCCTGTCAACGATCCGGACGTGCCCAACAAGCAGTTCGGAACCGTGCACGGCATCACGGGGTCGAGCGATGGAATGATTTACGTGGCCGACCGCCGTGGCAATCGTGTCCAGGTATTCGATCAGAAGGGCAAGTTCATCATGGAAAAGAGCGTCGCGCCGCGCACGTTGTCGTCGGGATCGGCGTTCGTCCCGGTGCTTTCGCCCGACCGCGCGCAGCAGTGGCTGTACCTGGCGGACGGCACCAATCACAAGATCTGGATCATGCGCCGCAGCGACCTCGAAATCGTCGGCGAGTTCGGGCGCGGCGGCCGCCAGCTTGGGCAGATGCTTCGTCCGCACGGGATGAGCGTGGACTCGAAGGGCACCCTTTACGTTGGCGAAGCGTCGACTGGACGACGGGTGCAGCGCTTCACGGTGCAGGTGAAATAGCAGCGCCGACAACAGGACCCCGCCTGGTTAGGCGCTTCGAGGCGCGTCGAGCGATTCTCATGTCGCTCCCTCACCGCTTGGCGCGCGTACACTGAGGCCAGGACCATGCGCGTTCTTGTCGTCGAAGACGACGACTCCATCGCTTCGTTCATCAGCCGCGGCTTGAAAGAAGCCGGCTTTGCCGTGGATGTCTCGAACAACGGCAACGATGGTCTGGCGCGCGCGCAGACGGCCGAGTACGACGCCGCAGTCGTTGACCTGATGCTGCCCGGCCGCGACGGCCTGAGCGTCGTCGGTGAGCTGCGTCGCACGGGGGTCACCACGCCGGTGCTCGTGCTTACCGCCCGTCGCAGTGTGGAAGACCGTGTCAGGGGGCTGGAGGCCGGCGCGGACGATTATCTGATCAAGCCGTTTGCCTTTGCCGAACTGCTCGCGCGTGTGCAAGCGCTCATTCGCCGATCGACCGGCACGCCCGAGGCAACCGAGCTGACTCTCGGCGACCTGACGCTCAATCGCCTGACACGCCGGGTCGCGCGTGCAGGGCGCGAGATTGAGCTGCGACCGCGCGAGTTCGCACTCCTCGAACTGCTGTTGCGCCATGGCGGCCGCGTCGTGTCGAAGACCATGATCCTCTCGCACGTCTGGGGATACGATTTCGACCCTGGCAGCAACGTCGTGGACGTGCTGGTGTTTCGCCTGCGCGACAAGATCGATCGCGGCTTCGATGTTCAACTGCTGCACACCGTGCGCGGCGTCGGCTATGTTCTCAAACTGGCGTAACGGCATCGTGCGCACCTTCGGCGCGCGCATTGCGCTGTGGTATTTCGCACTGTTTGCGGTCGGCGCACTGGTCATCCTGCTGGTCGCGGGCCTCATTCTCTCGCGCTCGCTGGCGCGGCGCGATCGCGAAGCGCTGCTCGCCTCGCTGGTGCGCTACACCGACGCCTATTCGAAGGGCGGCGTCACCGTCCTTGACGGACTGGTGGCCGCGGATCGTGCGGCCGGCACGTACGAGCCGGTCTTCGTGCGGGTGATCGCCGGCGGGCGGATCCGCATGCTGAGCATTCCGGTCGAGTGGAGCCGCTTCAATCTCAACGATCTCGATCCGCCTGGCGCCGGCGCGAGCAATCTTCAGCAGCTGCCGAATGGCGGCCGCGAAGCGCTCGAAGTCGCGTCGTCGCGCCTCAGGGATGGCACGCTCTTTCAGGTTGGCCGGAGCACGGCACGGCGCGACGCCGTGATCGAGCGTTATCGCGACACTGGGTTCCTGCTCTTCGCACTCGTGGTGCTGGTGGGACTGGCGGGCGGCCTGACCTTGACCACGCGTGCGTTGCAGCCGCTGCACGAGCTCACCGCCGCCATCTTGCGAATCCTGCAGACCGGCCGCACCAGCGAGCGCGTCGCCGTGCAGGGGACCGCTGATCCGCTCGACGCACTGGGCACGCTGGTCAACCGCATGCTCGAGCGTATCGACGGCCTCGTCCAGGGGATGCGATCGACGCTCGATAACGTCGCCCACGACCTGCGCACCCCAATGACCCGGCTGCGCGGGACCGCCGAAATGGCGCTGCAGTCCGGGCGCACGACCGAGGAGTATCGTGAGGCGCTGGCGGATTGCCTGGAGGAGGTCGATCGCGTCACCGGGCTGCTTGATGCGTTGATGGACCTGGCCGAGGCCGAGACCGGGTCGATGCGCTTGCGCCGTGACGTGGTGCCACTCGTCGACGTCGTGCGCGACGCCGTCGGGCTCTATGACGAGGTCGCGGAGGACAAGGGGCTGACACTCGCGGTGGAGGCCGACCTCCAGGCGGGCACGCTGACCGGCGACCGGCCCCGTTTGACGCAGGCGTTTGCCAATCTGATGGACAACGCCATCAAATACACGCCCGCGCCGGGCAGCGTCCACGTGACGGTCAGAGCAGCCCATGGCGGCATCGAGGTGGTCGTCACGGATACTGGCGTCGGCATCAGCGCCGACGACCGACCGCGGATCTGGGACCGCTTGTATCGAGGCGACCAGAGCCGGTCTGAGCGAGGACTTGGCATCGGGCTCAGCTTGGTCCGAGCCATCATCGAAGCGCATGGCGGTCGTGTCTCGGTAGAGTCGGAACCAGGCCATGGATCGCGCTTTCGTGTGTGGCTGCCACGCGACATGACACAGATGTAATGGTTGTGTCATCCGCTGGTCATCCGGCGTTTCGTATCTTCAATTGAGTATTTAGAAAAGCTGTGGCCTCAAAGGAGATACCCATGACACATCGCCTCGCTGCCCTCGCATCCGCCTCGGTGCTGGCTGTTGCCGCCGCCGTATGGTCGTCCGGCGGGACGACGGCCGCTGCGAATGCGCCACCTGTTCCGGCCGCCGTCGACACGGCCGACCGAGTTATCGGAAGCAGCACCGACTCCTACGCCCCGATCGTCACGAAGGTCGCTCCCGCGGTCGTGACCGTGCGTTCGGAGCATCGGGTCCGCACGACGCAGATGCAGAACCCGCTGATGCAAGACCCGCGATTTCGCGATTTTTTCGGCGATCGATTTGGCGAGGGCCGCGGCCCGCAACCCAGGCAGGGTGGACTGGGCTCCGGTGTGATCGTCAATCGCGACGGCTTCATCTTGACGAACCATCACGTCGTCGACGGCGCTGATAAAGTGCAGGTGGAGCTCAAGGACCGCCGCACCTTTGACGCGGCGATTGTCGGTTCCGATCCGGCAAGCGATCTTGCCGTGCTGAAAATCGACGCGAACAGTCTGCCGGTCATTCCCCTTGGCGACTCGGAAGGCGTCAACGTCGGCGACATCGTCCTCGCACTGGGGAACCCAATGGGTGTCGGCCAGACCGTGACGATGGGCATTATCAGCGCGAAGGGCCGCGCAACAGGTCTCGGGGATGGAAGTTTCGAAGATTTCCTGCAGACCGACGCCGCCATCAATAGCGGCAACTCGGGCGGTGCTCTCGTCAACACGCGTGGCGAGCTGGTCGGCATCAACTCGCAGATCCTGTCACCCTCGGGCGGCAACATCGGCATCGGCTTCTCTATTCCGGTGAACATGGCGCGTGCGGTGATGGACGCGCTCATCAAGGATGGCGAGGTGCACCGCGGACGGCTGGGGGTCACAGTCCAACCGATGACGTCCGACCTGGCGCGGAGTCTCCAACTCGAGAAAATTGCCGGGGCGCTCGTCAATGATGTGCAGCCGAATGGCCCGGCAGACCGCGCCGGTGTGCAGCCTGGCGACGTCGTTATCGCACTCAACGGCGACGCGGTGTCGGACAGCAACGAGTTGCGCAACAAGATCGCGCAGCTCGGGCCAAACGCCCGGGTCGACCTGACCATCGTCCGCAACGGGCAGACGCAAACGGCGACCGCCACCCTCGAGGCATTGCCCTCGCAGTCGGCGGCGGCAGCGCCAGAAAGGTCACGGGCAGGTGAAGGGACGGCAGGACTGGCGGTGGAGCCGCTGACACCTCAGCGTGCGCGGCAGTTGGGTCTCGAGGGCACCGGCGGTCTGCTGGTGACCGCGGTCGACCCCGACGGTCCCGCCGCCGATGCCGGGCTGCGCCGCGGCGACGCGATCCAAAAGGTCGACGGGCGGGTCGTCCTGTCCGCGACCGCGCTGCGACAGTCGCTGACAAGCGGCGACCGTCCAGCGCTGGTCCTGGTGCGACGGGGTGAGCAGAACCTGTTCGTCTCGATCGAACGTCGCGCGTAACCACAACGGAGCCACCGGGCCCATGCGGACGAGACAAAGTCTGTGTGTGCCTCGGTGGCCGGTCGTGCCGAAAAAATCCAGCTACGTGGCGAGCAGTGATTTAATCCGTGGCTCGAGCTGCTCCATCGTCATGCGGCCCGGGTTGTAGAGCCGGATGAGACCGGCGCGATCGACGAGCACCAGCGTCGGCGTGGAGCTGACGCCGTAGCGCAGGTGCGTCGCTTCGCTGACGGGGACCGGTTGGCCCGCAAGCACCGGATAAAACTGCTGGCGCACCTCGTCGATGTAGCGCATCTCGACGTCTGCGGGCGCAGGCTTGCCGCCGGCGACGTATCCAAAGCGCTGCGTCGGGGCAAACACCACCAGACCCCGGTCACGGTATTTCGCGGCGAGCTCCGCCAGTATCGGGCCCTGCGTCTTGCAGTCGCTGCACCAGTGCGCCCAGAAGAACAGCACCACCACCTTGCCTTTGAGTTCGGCCAGCGAGGGTGGCTTGGGTCCGAGATATTCGGCAACATCAATGACCGGGGCCGGCTGCCCCTCCATGCTGAGCAGGTTGATGTTTTTCTGAATGCGCTTCTCGATCGACGTGCCCTTGTAAGTGGCCGCGTCCTTGCGGAGGAACGTCACCGCCTCGCTGCGCGCCCCGCGCTGTGCCTCCACTTGCCCCAGCACTTCGATCGCCGCGCCGAGTGCGATCGGCAACCTTGCGTCCTGGTCCAGAGAGCGCGTCTTCAACATCGCCGTGGACAATTGATAGGTTTCACGCGCGTACTTGTCTGCGCCATCCAGATCTTTCGCCGCCAGCGCACCGCGGCCCATCCAGGACAGCGCCTCGAGCATCTCGGCGGTGACACCTTTTTGCGTGCGATACGTCGCGATCACTTTGGTCGCCTGTGCGAAATCGTTGGCCGTGATCGCGGCGCGCACGTCGGTGACCAGGGGCGACGGCTGCGCGCCCACACCGGCCAGGCACAGAATCACGGCCGCTAACGTCGTCGAAATTAGTCGATTCACGGTGCCAGTGTATGCCGCCCCGGGGGCAGGCGTCGACTGCTGATAACGGATTACCAACAGTGGAGACCTGGGAGATCTTGCGACTGCGGCAGCTCCTACTCGTAGCGCAACGCCAGGATGGGATCAATCCGGCTGGCGCGATGCGCCGGGATCAGGCCGGCGGCCGCGGACACGAGCGCCAATAACGCGACTGTCGCTCCCGCGATGTACGGGTCATTCGGCTCGATACCGTAGAGCTGGGTTGAGACATACCGCCCCAGCCCAACGGCCGCGGGCACACCAATCGCCAAGCCGATTGCCAGCAGCACGAGCACTTCTTTCATGACCAGCCACAGCACGCCGCCCCGCTCCGCGC
>JACCSI010000264.1 GCA_013813075.1 Acidobacteriota bacterium
CAGAAATTCCTGGCACGGCGCGGGCCGACGAACGCGTCGTGCTGGTCGCGCATCTGCAGGAACCCGGCGCCAACGACAATGCCAGTGGCTCGGCGACCTTGCTGGCGGTCGCGCTCGCGCTTCGAGACGCCATTGCGGCCGGTGCGATTCCCGCGCCGCGTCGCACAATCACGTTCATGTGGCTGGACGAAATTCGCGGCAGCGACGAGTGGATTCAGCAGGACCCGGCGCGGGCTGGGCGCGTCGTGGCGATGATGTCGCTCGACATGACGGGCCAGGACACCGCGAAAACCGGCGGCACCTTCCTGATCGAGAAAATGCCAGACCCGTCGGCGATTTGGCCGCGGCCCTCGGATCCTCCGTCGGAGTGGGGCGCCGGCAAGGTTGACCCGGCCCTGCTCCGCGGGCACCTGCTGAGCGACTTCCATCTCGGCGTCGCGCTGCGCCGCGCGCGCGACACCGGATGGGTCGTGCGTACCAATCCCTACGAAGGCGGCAGCGACCACACGACCTTCACACGCGCGGGCGTGCCGGCCCTTCTCAACTGGCACTTCACCGATCGCTACTACCACACGAATCTGGATACCGTGGACAAGACCAGTCCCGCCACCATGGGTCACGTCGCGGCGACGGTGGCCACGTCGGCGATGTTTCTGGCGGCCGCGGATGCGTCAGATGCGCCGGCGCTTCTGGTCTTGATGACGGAGGCGGAGCGGGCTCGGCTCGAAACCGAACAGAGAAATGGCGCCAACGACGAGATCGTCGGCGCCTGGAAGAAATGGTATCTCGAGGCGCGCGCCAGCGTGGCGTCGATCGCGCGCTAGCTATCGCGCGGCGATCGTCAGTTGCGCCGCCGGCGTGTACATGTCGGTGACGTACTGCTTGACCATGCGGCGCGCAGAGAACCGCGGCAGGTTGGAGCGCATGGCTTCGCGCACCACTTGAATCCACTGGCGCGGCACCAGTCGCTCGTCGCGATCGTAAAATGACGGCACGATCTGTTCTTCGAGGATGCGATACAGCGACTCGGCATCGGCCGCGTCCGTGGCCGCGTGGTCATCCGGATTGGTGTGGCTTTCAATCAACCAGCCATTACGGCCGTTAAACCCTTCGGCCCACCAGCCGTCCCCGATACTCAGGTGCGGCACTCCATTGAGCGACGCCTTCATCCCGCTGGTGCCGCTGGCCTCGAGTGGCTTCCGCGGGTTGTTGAGCCACACATCGCAGCCCCCGACCAGGCAGTGTGCGACGTGCATATCGTAGTCGTCAATGAACGCAATGCGCCCGGCGTACATCGGATCGAGCGTCCGGCGAAACACCTGCTGTAAGTGGTGTTTTGCCGGATCGTCGGCCGGATGCGCCTTGCCGGCAAACAAGATCTGCACCGGCCGGTTCGGCGCGGTCAGGATTCGCGCCAATCGCTCGGGGTCGTGAAAAATCAGCTCGGGCCGCTTGTACGCAGTAAACCGCCGCGCAAAGCCAATCGTCAGGGCGTGCGGATCGAGCATCGCGCCGCCGCGGACAACCTGCATCGGGCTGACCCGTTCGGCGGTCCAGCGCTGGCGCAAACGCTCGCGCAGGAAAATGAAGAGTTCGGCGCGCAGAATCTGGCGAGCGGTCCAGATCGCCTCGTCTGGAATGTCACTCAAACGGTTCCAGATCTCAGCGCGATCGTGTCCGTCGAGCCAGTCGGGCCCGAGATGCCTGTCGAACAGATCGAGTACCGCCCCGGCAATCCAGGTCGGGACGTGGACGCCATTGGTGATGGATTTGACCGGCACCTTGTCGGCTGCCAGCTCCGGCCAGATCGGCTTCCACATTGCGCGCGTCACTTCCCCGTGCAGCGCGCTGACGCCATTGACGTGCGCCGCGGTGCGCAGCGCCAGTGCCGTCATGTTGAACTGTGACCCGTTGCCGTTGTCATACTCGCCTAGCGCGAGGAAACGCTGCCGGTACTCGCCGATTTCTCCCCAGCAACCGGCCAGATGCTTCTCGACGAGATGGAAGGGGAAAGCGTCGTGTCCAGCGGGGACCGGCGTGTGTGTCGTGAACACCGTGCTGCGACGCACTTGCTCGAGAGCATCGTCAAACGACGCCCCGCCTTCGATCAGTTCGCGAATGCGTTGCAGTGCCACGAACGCCGCATGGCCCTCGTTCAAGTGCCAGACGCCGGGCTCGAGGCCGAGGGCACGTAGCACGCGGACGCCGCCGACGCCAAGGATGATTTCCTGTTGCAAGCGCGTTTCGCGATCGCCACCATAGAGTCGCGCGGACAGCTCGCGGTCCCAGGGGGCA
>JACCSI010000356.1 GCA_013813075.1 Acidobacteriota bacterium
CGCGACGCCATCAAGGCGGGCAAGACGACCGCCATCATCGGCAGTGGGGGGCTGGAACAGAACGGACCGTATAACGCCAACGGCAAGCACAATTACGTTTTGCGCGCCACCTGCGAGGCGGCTGCGCCTGGGCGCCGAGGCTCGCAGCGCCGCACGCCAGCACGAATGAAAGGATCAGTCCTGTTGCACGTCCCATGGATGGCCCCCGGGTGACTTGGTTCTGCGTAGCCTACACGACCGCCGGGCAGCGTCGCCCCCGCGACGAGCCCCATTTTCGACCCCGAGTCGGATTCGGCACATTCGACCGAAGTCGGTCACGCCTCGCTGGTCGCGTGACCGAAGCGCTTTGCGGAGCGTTCTTTGGCCTTCTTCCGCTCGTCTTCGCGCGTGCGAGGGGGCGCCGACGTCGTCAAGGAATGAATCAGGCGTTGCGCGACGGCAGTCACCTCGTCGACCGCCCGCTGAAAAGCAGCTTCGTTGGCCTTCGCGGGCTTAGTCGTCCCACTCAGCTTGCGCACGAACTGCAGTGCGGATGCCTGAATCTCGTCCTCGGTGGCTGGGGGGGCAAAATTCGCGAGTGTTTTGATGTTGCGGCACATGGCGTTGGGAATATTGTGCCTGATCTGCGGTCCACGATTCGAACGGCGCCAGGCGACCCGCGCAGATCACGCGGATGCGCCTCCATACACACTCACCCGGGAAATCCGTGACGGAGCTGCGCGCGTGGCCTTGACCTATGATTTGTGGGTGTCCCCGGTGACCGCGTCGCCCCGAAGCACCTCGCGAACCACAGCCTGAGGGCGCTGATTGATGGTGAGAAACATGCGGCCGAGGTATTCGCCGATCAGGCCCAGCATGACCAACTGCAGACCCGAGAAAATGACCAGCGCGGACATCACCCAGCCGAAACCGTAGGCAGGACCGCGGCCAGCCGACCACAGCCACAGCACGATCACGAACGCCACCAGGCCGACCGAGGCAGTGGCAAATCCCGCGAGCGTTGCGATACGCAGGGGCAACAACGAAAAATTCAGCCAGGCGCTCAGCCACAACCGTACAAGTCGACGCAGCGTGTAACCACTCGCGCCGACGCGCCGCGCTTCGTGCGATACGACAATGGAGTCGATGCGCTGGGTCACCTGGAGCAGCAGACCGTCAAGGTATGGGTACGGTCCGGCGTACGTAGTCACCTGGTTCGCAATAAAGGCACTCACACAGCGGAAACTCGAAAGATAAAAGCCCGAGGGCTTGTCGAGCGCCCAGTCGGTCATCCGGTTGGTCAACCAGCTGCCGAAATTGCGGAACGGGGAGTGGTGCTTGGTGTCGTAGTGCCCGTACACCACGTCCTTCCCGGTAGCCACCGCGTGCTGCCACAATCGGAGCGCCTCGCGCGGCGGATTCTGGCCATCGTCATCCAGGTTGACGATGTGGGTGCCGCGGGCGTGACGCCAGCCGGTGAGGACGGCATTGTGTTCGCCGAAATTACGGGCATGCTCGACGACGGTGACGGGCACGCGTGAAGACGCGACCAGCCGGCGACACACCTCCATGGTGTTGTCGGCGCCGCCATCATTCACCAGAACGATCTCGTGACCTCCGACGACGTCAAGCTGCGCGATTTCGCGCACGACGGCCTCAATCGTGCCGGCGGCGTTGTACATCGGGATCACAAAAGTAAGGGCAATCATCGGGCGCTGCGGCGCAATCATCGCCTAACCTCGCACTCCCTTGTGGAATCGCACCACGTTGCCAATCGATTCGTACGTGGCCGGCGTGTCGTGCAGAAGCGCCCCGCCATCGGCAAGCCCGACGATTTCGTGGTCGACGTGTTCAGAATACGACCGCACCGTCTCGAGAAACGCCGCGTCACGCACGTTGACGTGGGGAAGAATCTCGTAGGGCACGGCGCCGAGTGCGGTGTACGTATCGCGCGTGGCAAGGACCGCTGCGAGAGATTCGGACTGCAGCCTGAAGAGCGACACGTTCTGCGTCAGCTGGAGCGCGCCGCCGCTCGCCGCGACGACGAGGCGCCCGGCCCGAATGCACTGGCCCACGCGGCCGCCCGCACCGCTGCGCAGCAGGTTGTAGCGAAAGCGGATCGGGTCACCGCCACCGAGATACACCGCGTCGTACTCGCTCAAATACGCAAGCTGCACCTCGTCGATGTCTTGATCGATGTCGCAGTACTCGAGCTGTTCGACGCCAAGCTCCCTGAATTGCTGTTGCGCAGTCCGAAACGTGTCGCGGCTGGAATCGGTGAAGGGGGGAATCCACGCCACCCGGGCGCTCGGCCCGATTTGCGTCAAGCGGTGGGCCACGGCGTGGACCGGCGTCGAGGGAAAGTCGCTGGTCAGGATGAGGCTCATGGAACTATCAAGACGGCATGACGATGGCGCGCGGACGCCGCGGCTCGTCGAGCATCACCTTCACGTCGGCCGGCATCGAGGTGCCTCCAGCCAAAGACGTCGCGCAGTGGGGCGCGGAGGGCTTCGGGTTCGGCGGTGGAGAGCGGGACATGCGCGCCGATAACGGGCATCGCTGGCTCCTCTTGACAG
>JACCSI010000388.1 GCA_013813075.1 Acidobacteriota bacterium
CTGTAACGCCGGAGCGGCCAGTTACCCCAGGATCCCTCAGTTGACGTGGCCGCGGGCTTTAACGCGAGAAGATAGTGCGCTCGCGCTGGAGCATCCTGGTCGTCAGCTGCATCAGGACGATCGAGACCGCGAGGGCGGACACACCGGCAATCGCAAACGCCCACCACGGCGTCGCCTTGCCGCCAAGGACATCGGCGGCCAGCACGTGCTGACCAAGAATGGGCAGCGGATACATCCACGCCTGGCTGTTGATCGGATAGACCGAACTGAGAATGCCGGGCAGCATCGGCACCATGATCAGCAGACCCATGTAGCTCTGCGCCTCCTTGAATGACTTGGCGAAGGTGGCGAGATAGGTCTGGATGCCCGATGCGAGCAGACACATCGGCAACAGCGCCCCAAGCATGGCCGCGATCTGCAACGGCTCCATGCGAAAGCGGATACCAAATTCCTGCATCGGAATGTAGCGCAACATCGCCATCACCAGTGCCGTTGTCAGCAGCACGCTTAACATCGACGCGAACGACGCCGCCAGCCACTTGCCTCCGGCAATGGCCTGGCGCGGTGCCGGATTGACCAGCAACGGCTCGAGTGATCCACGCTCGCGCTCACCTGCCGTCGAATCCGTGGCAATCTGCATCCCACCTGCAAATGCGGCGAGCACGATAAACATTGGAATGAAGCTGAGAATCATTGCGGCCCGCTGCTGTGCGCTCGACACCTCCACGTCCTCGAGCTGAATCGGCGAGGCGATGGCCGGGCTGACTCCGCGGCTGACCAGACGCATGGTGCCAATCTCGCTGCTATAGCGCTGCAACAGGCTGCGCACCCGCAAGACCTTGGGCCTCGCGGTTTGGCGCGAGCCATCCGCCACAATCTTCACCTGCGCGGGCGACGAAGACCTGAACTTCTTCTGGAAGTCCTCCGGAATGAGCACGACGACGTCCTCGTTGCGATCGCGCACCGCGGCCTCGACATCTTTCGGGCCCTCCACCACCTCGACACCCGCCTGTTGACGCAACCAGTCGACCAGGGCGGGGGCATGCTCCACACCAACAACCGGAATCCTGACGTCTTCGAGCTGGCGCTGCCGATCGGCGACGCGATTCAACGTGAAGCCGATGATCAGCGGCCCGAACGCGGCGCTGAAAAAAATCGTGTAAATCGCGCGCTTGTCGCGAAACGCGTCCTTCAACTCTTTCCTGAGGACCACCAGCATCTGCGCCAACGGGCTCATGCGCTGGCGCCTTGCTCAAGACCGGACAGCGCCACGAAAGCATCCTCGAGATTCTGGTGCCCGGTCAGCGCCCGTAACTCGTCGGGGGTACCCGAGGCGACCACGCGGCCTCTCGCGATGACAATAATGGTGTCGCACAAGGCGGAGACTTCCTGCATCACGTGACTGGAGAACAACACGCAGCGGCCGTCGGCGCGAAAGCCACGAATGATGTCGCGCACCGCACGCGTGCTCATGACGTCGAGGCCGTTGGTCGGTTCGTCGAGCAGGATGTTACGCGGGTCGTGCACCACCGCGCGCGCAAGTGCCACTTTGGTGCGTTCGCCATGCGAAAAGCCCTGCGTCCGGCGGTCGGCAATGCTCGTCATGTCGAGCGTTTGCAGCAGGTGTTCCATCCGGTCGTGTAACACCTTGCCGGAGAGCCCTTGGAGCTGTCCGTAATACTCGATGTGCTCGCGCGGGGTCAGGCGCGGATACAGACCGGACACATCGGGCAGCACACCAAGTCGCGTCTGAGCCCGCTGCGGTTCAGCGACCGCGTCGATGCCGTCAACCGAGATGCTGCCCTCGTCGGGCCGCATCAACGCGTACAGCATCCGTAGCGTCGTCGTCTTGCCGGCGCCGTTTGGCCCAAGCAACCCGGTGACTTGCCCGTCCTGCGCGGTGAAGCTGACGCCGTCCACTGCAGTCACGGTCCCGAATCGCTTGTGGAGGTTCTCGACCTGAATCATCGCTCGGTCCCCATTGATCCCCCACGCGATCCCCCGGGCGATCCCCCAGGAGATCCCCCAGGAGTTCCCGCGGGGTCCGGCCCGGCCGGCGTCAGGAAGAACGGCGGCCGTTTCAACGCCTTGAGGCAGCTCGTGTCGATCGTCTCCGTTGAGGCGCTGTTGATGAAATTGTGGACGATGCGCATGCCGCACCCGGTCGAAATCGCGCCGTGTCCGGTCGCGGGGACGATGATGTGCTTCGAGTTCGACAGATGCGGGGTGACGGAGTCGCCCCAGGTCGGCGGCGTCACCGGATCCAGATCGCCCGACAGGACCAGCACCGGCACCGACGACTGCACCGGCTCGTAGTAGGACGGATCGACTTTACCCCTCGGCCAGAACTCACAGGCCTTGAGGCGCGATTCGAGCAAGTGCCCCGCGAAGACGGTACCGGCAGACGCCTTCTCGGCGTCTTGCGCACTGATGCGCGGAAAGTCTTCGGCACAGACGACCGACAGCTGCATGCCCGCGGCCATCTCATTGTCGCCGCCGCCGATGAACGCCAGCGCGAGAAGTCCCTGGAAATCGTTCGCTTCCCCACGTTTGATCAGCTCGGGGATCAATGACGCGGTCAGCGGCGCGTACAACGCCTGCGCAATGATATTGACCACCAGCTCCGCCTTGACCGTGACATCCTCGGCCAGGCCGATGCGGGGATGCGTCAGCCGAACGCGCGGCGGGCTGGTCTCGAGCCGCGCCAGCAGCGCCCGCGTCCGCTCCGCCAGGTTCGGATACTGCGCACGGCACGTACCGTCCGCGTCGCAATCGGCGATCAGTTTGTCGAGCGCGCGTTGGGCGTCTCGCGCAAAGAAGAGCGGCAACCGCATGTCGGTCGGCGCAACGCCATCGATGACAACGGCGCGCACGGTGGGCCCGTGCTGTCGTAGATACACCAGCGCCGCCCGCGTGCCATACGAGCCGCCGTAGAGGTTGATCTGGTCGTAGCCCAGATACTCGCGAACCTCATTGAGGTCGTCCATGGCAATCGTCGTCGTATAGAGACTGGGGTCGGCGTCGTAGCCGGCGAGGCAGTGTTTGAGGCGTTCGAGACCGACTTCGTCCGACTCGTTGAGCGTCGCTAGAGACTCATCGCCCGACTTGCACTCGAGAGGATGGGATTTACCGGTGCCGCGCTGATCGACCAGAACGATGTCACGGTCCGCCTGGACGCGGCGGAACATGTCGCGGATCGGGCGCGCCATTCCGGCCGCCGCCTGCCCGGGACCACCGGCGAGGAAGAAGAGTGGATCAGGCCTGGCGTCGCTGCCAAGCGCCGGCAACACCACGATCTTCAGATCGATGGTGCGTCCTTGGCGGGTTTCGCGATTCTCGAAGACCGTGAGCGTGCCGCAGTAGGCGTCCGTCGGGCCGTCGCTGGTCGCGCACGGCTGCAAAAGGTCAAGAGCTGTCGCCTTTTCGTCTTGACTACAGCCACCCAGCAGAACCGACAGGACCAGGGAAAAGGTTAACGTCCTCAAGCCCCCGCATCATACATCCCTGGCTCAGCGTCGTTCGGCTCTGACCAGCGCTGCCAGCACACTGTTCTGGTCGGTCGAGGATGAGAGGCTCTCCGCGGACTCCAGAAAAATTTGGCGGTTCGCCTGCGAGAGCGACTGGGTCTTCAGCACCTGAAGCAACAACCGCGCACGATCGTGACTGCTGGGTACGGCTTTCGCCGCGCGGAGGACGCCCGCAAGCACGCTGTCAGAGAGCTTGCCACGTGCAACCACGGCGGTCAGGGCCCGCCGTAAATCGTGCGACGAGGTGATGGTTTCGACGGCGGCGAAAAACGACGGCGCGGTGTCGTCGGTCACGCCGCCCCTGTTGACGACTTCAATCAGGACTTCGGCCTTATCGTGTTCCGACGTAATGGTGACGGCGGACGCCAATGCCGCGGCCGCCACCTTTGGCGACGCCGTCGCCTGCGCCAGGTAGGCCGAAACCACCTGGCGTTTGTCGTAGGCACTGGAGATCGACGCTGCGGCCTTGAGGCTGTCGAGCGCCACCGTTTCGGGCAACGTCGCGGAGCCGGCCACCGCCGAAAGCACCTTGCGCTGGTCGTGCGATGACATCGCGCTGATCGCGGCCATGAAGGGGGCGCTGGTCTGCGACGTCACTGCCCCTTGCTGTGCCAGTTGTATCAGCACGAGCGATCGGTCGTGGGATGACCCGATCGTGCTCGCGACGTCTATGGTGGCCAGCGCGACCTGCTGGGTCAGGGGCGTGGCCGCGAGCACAGCCGTCAGCACCTTCCGCTGTTCGTAGTCGCTACTGACGCCGCGCGTGGCGCGCGTCACCTCGAGGCGTTGCTGCTCGGTCGCGTTCGGTTCTTGCAAAACCTGAACGAGCAGCGTGGCTTTCTCGTAATCAGAGCCGATGTCTTTGCCGACTCGATCGAGCACGCGTGCCAGTTGCTGCGGCGCGAGATCGGCCTGTTTGAGAAGAGCGGAGTAGTACACGCGCTTCACGTAGCTCGAGTCGCTCTGCAGCCGATCGATTTCGGCGAGCACGGCGTCGGGCCCGCCCGTCTTGAGGGAGCGCGCGACGCGCTCACTGGCAAACATGCCGCTGCGCAGCATGCGCTGGATCGCGTTGACGAGAAACGCACGGCCTTCGGCATCGTAATCACGCTCGAAGCCACTGCGGAAAAACTTGCGTTCGACCTTGCCGTCGGCGAGACCGCGCAGTT
>JACCSI010000389.1 GCA_013813075.1 Acidobacteriota bacterium
AGGTGGAGCCGGTCGAAGCCCAGGTACTGGGTCGGTTTCTCTCACAGTGGCACGGCATCGGACGTCTCCGTGGTGGGCTGGACGGGCTGCTCGACACAATCGAGCAACTGCAAGGCGTTCCTCTGGTGGCATCGATTCTCGAACACGAGGTTCTGCCGGCTCGAGTCACCGGCTACGCACCGGCGCAACTCGACACATTACTCGGAGCTGGTGAAGTGTCATGGGTCGGGGTCGAGCCGCTGGGCGATCGCGATGGCCGCATTGCGCTCTATCTCACCGACCATATGCCGCGCCTGTTGCCGCCAACGGTCGAAAGTGGCAAGGCGACGACATCCACTCCGGTGGCAGGGACGAGAATTTTGAGTGAGACGGAGGAAGGGGTCCTGGCGAAGCTGCGCGAGTCGGGTGCGGCTTTTTTTGCCCCGCTTCACAAATCATTAGGCGGTGGGTTCCCGAAAGAGACCGTCGACGCGCTCTGGGCGCTCGCCTGGAAAGGGTTGGTGACCAACGACACGCTCCACGCACTGCGCGGGTATCTGCGCCCGCCGGAACGCGCGCGCCGGCTCGGACGTGCCACAGCGTTCCGTTCACGTCGCCTGGTGCCACCATCGGCCGAGGGGCGCTGGACTGCGATTGCGACGGCACCAGGCGGATCGTTGACGGAGTGGGCAACCGCCTTTTCGCAGCAACTGCTGACACGACATGGTGTCGTGACGCGCGAGGTCACGTCGATTGAGCAAATCCCTGGCGGCTTCAGCGCGATTTATCCAGTGATGCGACGACTCGAGGAAACGGGCCGCGTGCGGCGTGGCTATTTCGTCGCCGGCCTGGGTGCGGCGCAGTTCGCACAACCGGGCGCAATCGATTTGCTGCGCGCCGCACGCGAAGAAACCGAGGCGCCCTACGTCGTGACGCTCGCGGCGACGGACCCCGCCAATCCGTATGGGGCTCTGCTGCCGTGGCCGTCCTCGGCTCCGCCAGGACCGTCCTTGCTGACGGCCGGCGACGGGAGCGACCCGGGACCCGCCGCATCGATGCGAACCAGCCGCTCGGCTGGAGCGCGGGTGGTGCTGGTAGACGGCCGGCTGACGGCCTGGATAGGCCGTGGCGATCGCACGATGCTGATTGCGTTACCCAGCGACGAGCCGGATCGTTCGCGGGTGGCCCGCGCCCTCGCCCAACAACTCGTTGACCTCGCCCATCGCGCTCCAGAAGGCAGCCGCGGCTGGCTCATCGAAGAAATCAACGGCGACAAGGCTGCCATCGATCCGGTCACGCCATTCCTGCTGCAGGCCGGCTTCGCCGTCACTGCGATGGGGCTCCAGCTCCGCGTCGCGCGGCGCCCGCATCGGCTCACAGCGGAACACGCCACCGTCGCCGACACTGAGGGTGACGATGCCTGAAGGCGACACGATCTACAGAGCCGCGCGAACCCTGCACACCGCCCTGGCGGGACAGGTGATTACTCGCTTCGACACCGGGCTGGCGCTCCTGTCACAGGTCGATCGTGAGGAGCCGATCGCCGGCCGCACGGTCGACGGCGTGGCGGCCGCGGGCAAGCATCTGCTGATGACGTTGTCGGACGGACTCGTGCTGCGCACCCACATGCGGATGAACGGCTCGTGGCACATTTACCGACCGGGCGAGAAATGGCAGCTGTCGGCGTACGCCATGCGAATTCTCATTCAAACCACCGACTGGGTGGCTGTCGCGTTCAACGTCTACGTGGCGGAGTTCGTACGCGCCGATAAGATGACGCGCCATCGCCCGATCGCGACGTTGGGTCCAGATCTGCTCGGCGAGTTCGACTCGGTGGAAGCCCTCCGACGGGTGCGGCAGCAGGGGATGCGCTCCATTCACGAGGTGCTGCTCGATCAACGCGTCATGGCTGGTATTGGCAACGTCTATAAGTCCGAGCTGATGTTCATGCGCAATGTGCATCCGGACACGCCGGCAGGGGCGTTGGACGATCCACAGTGGACCGCCCTTATGAACCTGGCCCGAAAGTTACTTCGCGCCAACGTCGCCGAAAGCTCAGGAGAGGGCATCGAAACCTATCGCGGATTGCGACGCACGACCGGACGGATGCGGCCCGAGGACCGGTTGTGGGTGTACAGCCGTGGCGGGCAGCCGTGCCGCACCTGCGCGACGCCAATCTCGAGCCGCAAGGACGGCGACGATGCACGCGTCACCTATTGGTGCGCACGGTGTCAGGCCGCCCTTACCAGCCCGTGATCCGGTGCGGATGTGCGTAAACGTTGAACAGCTCGCCCCGCACGAAACCGCACAGCGTCATGCCGCAATCTTGTGCGAGCCGCACGGCCAGGCTCGACGGCGCGGAGACCGCCGCGATCAACGGGATGCCGGCCAGCAACGCCTTTTGCACCAGCTCGAACGACGTGCGCCCGGACACCAGCAACAGCGACTCCTCGAGCGGCAGCGCATCTTCCAGCAGTCGTTGCCCGACGATCTTATCGACGGCGTTGTGGCGCCCGACGTCCTCCGCGATCACCTGCAGGGTTCCATCGAGCGCGAACAAGCCGGCCGCATGCAGGCCGCCGGTCGTCTCGAAGACGTTTTGCGCCTGTCGCAGCGCGTGCGGGAGGCGATGCACGAGTTCAGCGGCAATGGTCCAGTTGCCGCTGACGGCTGCGACACGCGACCGCAGTGACTCGATGGTGCGGCGCCCGCATAATCCGCAAGAGGCGGTCATCATCACCTGACGCCGTTCGCCGAGCCGCGTGCCCAGACGCTCGACGGCGCCGCCGATGACCGTGACGCTGAGCGTGTTGTCGTGGCCCTCGGCATCGGCGTCGACACAGTAGTCAATGGTGCCGAGCTCGTCGTAGCCGTGGATCACATCCTCTGCAAGCAGGAAGCCGGCGGCCAGCTCGCGGTCGGCGCCAGGAGTCCGCATGATGACGGCGAAAGGCGCGCCATTGACGCGCACCTCCATCGGCTCTTCGACGGCCACGAGATCTTCGACGAGCGTCCGACTACCGCCACCCACCCGTGTGATGTCAACGGTGCGGCTGCCCGTCACGGCTAGAGCCCGGCCAAGGCCTTCCTGACTTCGGCGACGACGGCATCTGGCAGCGCAGGCTTCAACACGAAGGCGGCGCATCCGGCGGCGCGTGCATCGCGTGACGCCAACTCCGACGCGTGTCCGGTAATCGCGACCACAGGAATGTTGGTGGTCATCGTGTCGGCCTTGAGCTGACGGGTAGCTTCCCACCCATCGATGCCCGGCAGCGACAGGTCCATGAGAATGCAGTCTGGCTGCAGCTCACGCGCCCTGGCTACGGCCTCGATGCCGGTTTTCGCTTCTGCCACCCGGAAGCCAGACGCCTTGAGGTACTCGGAATACATCTCCCGAGCATCCTGATAATCGTCAACGACCAGCACGAGAGGTTCTGTGGCGGGCGTCATCGAGTGATTGCTACTCTACTTGCCGGCACCAACTCGCTCAAGCACATCTTTTCTCGGTTCGTGAGGTTGAGTTACGATCCTCGGTATGGCTCAGATGAATTCCTTCGATATCACTTCCGAAGTCGACATGCAGGAGGTCGACAATGCCATCAACCAGGCTCGGAAGGAACTCGGACAACGCTACGATTTCAAAAGCTCGCCGGCGACGATTGAGCTCGACCACAAGGAAAAAACGCTCACGCTGACGGCCGAGGACACGTTCAAGATTGGCGCGCTGTGGGAGATCGTGCAAACGCGGATGGTCCGACGCAACGTGCCGGTCAAGAATCTCAAACCCGGGGAGATTGACCCGGCGTCGGCCGGGACCGTCAAGCAAGTCTTCACGTTACAGGTCGGCATCCCCACCGAAGCGGCGAAAGACATTGTGAAATTTTTGAAGGATGCCAAGCTGAAGAAAGTGCAGGCGTCGATTCAGGCCGACCAGGTGCGCGTGCAGGCGCCATCACGCGACGATCTGCAAGAGGCGATGACGCTGTTGCGCGGTCACGACTTCGGCGTCGCGCTGCAGTTCGGCAACTACCGTTCCTGAGCTGGCCGACCCGAAGAGATTGCGCGTCCGGCAGTTCAGCTGGAACCAGAAAAGATGCCCCTCTCGTTGGACAACCGATAGAGTGGTGCGCATGCTGCACCACCGTTTCATT
>JACCSI010000397.1 GCA_013813075.1 Acidobacteriota bacterium
CAATTGCAGCGCACGTCCGACACCGCTTTGGGCCGGTGCCGAAATCGTGGCCAGCACGATGAACTTGAGGGTAAACGCCGCGCCGAAGGTGACCAGCAAACCGCGCAGCAGGCGCTGCCGATCGGGCGCGATCGCCAGAGCCTGCAGCAACAGCGACGTGAGGACCGTCCAGCCGACCAGCGCCGGTACGCCGGCGTCCGGCACCAGCAGCGTGATGATTTGTGCCGACGCGAGGAACGCCGTGAGCACGACGAACAGGCCGTTGACGTTGGCCAGGCTCGAGCGTGCCGAGTGCATCAGGCGGTCTGGGGCCAGCAGGCCGCTCCGCACGAGTAGTGCGAACAGCACCATGGCCCCGACGAGCGACGCAAGAGAGGGCGGCACCACCGTGACGTCGGCCCCGGGACGTAGCGCCGCCAGCAACACCACGGTGAGAAAGAGCACCGGCAGGGTGACGGCTTCGCGAACATTGTTCATTTGCGGGTCCCGAACCAGCGCAGCGGGTTGAAGTCCGAGGCATCGCGGGTCAGGCCGGTCTGTAGCTCCGCCTTGAGTTCGTCAGCCGATTTCATCTGGAGGTCATCGTCGTCGTCGACGACCAGGCGTCCGCCGGGTGCAAGCGCAATGGCACGATCGATGGCCTCGGCGCCGCTGCTGAACAAGGCATCGTCGCTGTGCGTGCGGCCCCAGCCCTGGCGATAGAAGCTGTAGGCGACGAAAAACTGCGTCCGTGCGTCTCGCAGCGCGGGATCGGCGCGCGCAAACGCAGCCCGGGCTTCGACGAACTGATCGCGGCGAAAAAAGCCGAGGCCATCTGCAAACGCCTGCGCATCGACGGTGTAGGTGCCGAATCCGGCCGAGACACCGCCAACGACTTCCGTCACCGTGCGGGGCTGTGCCGCGAAGAGCCAGCCGATGAATGCCGCGTAGCTGATCACCACCACCGCGCCGACGCCGCGCACGACTGGCTCTTGCATCACCACATGTTACGGGTTTCGCGCGACGCGCTGAAAACGGCCAAGCACGGGATGATGGTCGGAGCCATATTTGTCGTCCACGCGAATGGTGTTTGCGGCCCAGTCGGAGGACAGACGCACGAAGAGGTAATCGAGACGTCCCATGAGGTGCGTCGACCGCTGATCTTCTGCGACGAGGCCGCGAGTCCATGCGTGTGCATCCCGGTAGGCGTCTTCGCCGGCCCCTCCCTGAATCGTATTGAAGTCTCCGCCGACAATCGCGCCGACTGACGTGGCCTCGTCGTCGAAGCGCGAAGAGCGGACGAGATCGAGGATGGCCGACATCTGGCGGCGGCGCGGATTGCGAAACAGCCACAGCGACGATGGCGAGCTGAGCGGCTCGAGGTGCGCGTTGAGCAGCTGTAGTCGTTCCGTGCCGCGTGCCGTACGCACACTGATGGCGGCGCCGACCGCGACGCGTCGTTGGCGCTCGAATGGCAGTTCGAGCGCAAGGGCGTCGAGCAACGGCTCCGAGGAGACGATCGCGTTGCCGCGATCCTCCAGGCTCCCGGCGCCATTTCTCATCGATGGGACGTAGAGCATGGCAAGCCCTAGGCTGGTCCCATAGTCGCGCGCATCAGGGGCTCGCGCATCCCGCGGCGCAATCGCGAATGCGCTTCTCGCGTCCGGCGCTAGCGGCGGAACATCATCGCCCCGCCGAAATAGTTCCTGCAGCAGCAGGACGAAATGAGCCACGGGCCGGCCGCCGGTGAACCGGCCCCGGCGCAGGTCGCCAACCAGGTCGGCGAGACGGCCTTCCGCCAGATGCGCATTCCACGTCACGACGACGAGATCCTGGAGGGAAGGAGGCACGTGACCGCCACCTCCGTTCGATGCGGGTGCCACCAGTGGCGGGCCGACTCCGCGGCACCATTGCTCCAACGCCACCATGTCCTCCCTGGGGCCGGGGTGCCAGGTGATCGTGGCGGCGCCGACACGCGCCGCACGCGCTGTGCACGTCGCCGCAGACTGCGACGGGGCGGTCGGTGCACCTTGATTCAGTGGCGGATTCAGTGGCGCTGGCAGCATGCGCAAGATCCCATCGGACGGAGACGCATCGATTCCGATCGCCGTCGAAGGTAGCGGCACATGCCAGGCCGCGCTGAAGGGCATACGCTCCATGGGTGCCGCATTCCAACTGGACCACGCGATTGAACCCAGCACACAAACGATTCCGACCACTGCGCGACTCATGCTCGCTTCAGAATACCGGAGCCGCCAACCTGGCCACGTATACTCGCGCCTATGCGCAGCCTTCTTCTCGTTGCATTGCTCTCGCAGTTACCGGCACCCGTTGTACCGGCTGTGCCTGCTCAGCCCGCTGTCCCTCCAGCCACTGACATTTACGAACTGTCGTTCGACGGCTCGCTCGACAACCTTCGGACCGCCACCCCGCAGCCCATCGCCACCGCCCGTGGCTACGACAACCAGCCGTTCTTCACGCCCGACGGCACGGCCCTGTGGTTTACGGCGAATCGGGACGGCAAGCAGACCGATATCTACGAGTTTCACCGCAAGACGCGTCAGGTGCGCCAACTCGTGAGCACGCCCGAGGCCGAGTACTCTGCCGCCGCCACTCCGGACGGCAATGGGCTCAGCGTGATTCGCGTCGAGAACGACGGGATGCAGCGCCTGTGGCGCTTCGATGCAGCCGGCGCGAATCCTCGCGTCGTGCTCGCCGACGTGAGGCCGGTCGGCTATCACGCCTGGATTGATGGTGATCAGCTGGCACTCTACGTGTTAGGGCAACCCTCGACGCTGCAGCATGTGCGAGTGTCAACGGGCAAGGCGACCGTGGTGGCGCGCAGCGTTGGCCGATCGCTGCATCGCATGCCCGGCACGCAAGCGGTGAGCTTCGTACATCGCGAAGCGCCGGACGACGTGTGGGTGAAGCAGTTCGACCCGGCGACTGGCGCAGTGACCCCGCTGGTTCGCGCGGTGCCCGGCAGCGGTGAACGAGACGTGGCCTGGATGCCGGACGGCACGTTGCTGATGTCGGCGGAGACCACGATTTTTGCGTGGCGTCGCGGCGACAAGGATTGGCGCGAAATCTATACCGTCGCGCCGCAGCAACTGGGCGCAGTCACACGCATGGCGGTGGCGCCGGACGGCCGGACATTGGCCATCGTCGTCAACGAAACCTCCGTCCCCAGCGGGAACCTCCGTCCGCAGCAGTAATTTCAGTCCCCCGCGCTCGCAGGCGCCGCCAACGCGGGCGACTCCCACGGGCGCACGAGCCTAGAAGGCGTAGCGCAGATTGAACTGCAACGTCCGCGTCGGACCGCCGTTGGCAATGTCGGTCAAAACCAGGAACGTGGCAGGGAAGCGGATATCACCCATGGGATTGGCGAAGTTGGCGCGGTTGGTGGCGTTGATGATATCCATCGACGCCTCGAGCGATTTCCCCTCCTGCAAACGGAAGCGGTAGCCGGCACGAAGGTCGACATTCATGTAGCCCAGACCCCGTGCGCCACGACGGCCGCCGTTGTAATCCACTGACAGGCTGTCTTCGCCAGTGCCTGCATAAGTGTCTGCAGGCAGATACTCGTTGCCGGTGAAGCCATTGCGGTCCACGTCCACGCCGGTGTTTGTTAGTGAGAAC
>JACCSI010000418.1 GCA_013813075.1 Acidobacteriota bacterium
GGCCGGAGTTGGCTGCTGATCAAGCATCGCGACGACTGGGCCGGTCCTATCGATATCACGACCTTTGCCCCGCACAGCGTCAAGACCGCCGACGCGGACCTCGCTGACATCCTCGCAGCCGACAATCCAGAGATCTGGCACAGCCACGCGCCCGCCAAGAGCGGCGACACCGGGATGATGTTCGAAAAGATCATCGCGCGTGCGTTGGAGATCAAGCGGGAAAACACGGGCGACACCGCTCCCTCCCCGCCCAAGCGAGCGACGGGATCCAAGGCACCGAAGGCCGAGAGCGACCCCCCAGCACCGCAGGTGACCAAGGCGAAAACTACCGCGTCCGCGAAGACCGCACGGAGCGCGAAGACCGCCAAGTCCAGTACCAGCACCACGGCCGCCACGGCCGGCAAAAGCAAAAAGAGACGTTCGCCATCGCGGCAGGGGTGAGTCGCCGAGGTGTAGAGATCTCGGCCTCGTCGCTTACGGATTTTTTCGGTAATCGAGCGCCGGCTGACGGGTCGCCAATCGAGTGGTGTATTTGAATCCCGGACCGCGGGCGGTGTCGAAGTCGCGACGCGCCCTCTCGATGTGCGCAGGGTTGGTGAGGAGGTCGATGGTGGTCAGCGCCATGGTTTTCGCGGCGACGATCATTCCTTTCGCGCCAATCGACATCCCGCCGGCGGCGACGGCTTGCCAGCTATGCGCCGGTGTTCCGGGAACCCACGTCGCGGCGGACATCTGCACCGTTGGCACGCGCCAGCTGACGTCCCCCATGTCGGTCGATGCCGAACCAATGCCGGATTGAGGCGTCATGACCTGGTTCGACGACTCGACCGGTGGCAGCGGGCCATCGAGCGTCTTGCGCAGCGTCTCGGCAAAGTCCCGCTCGGCCGGCGTGTATTCGAAGCCACCCACGGCTTCGAGATGAGTATTCATCACGGACACCAGATACGGATTCGGCAGGACGTTCCAGACTGCGCCCGTGAGGTCCATTTCCATCTTGGTGTCGGTCCCCAAGGCGGCCCCGCGCGCGGCGTTGGTAATGCGCTCCCAGATGCCGTCGAGCACGCGCATGTCGTTGTGGCGTGCGTAGTAATAGACCTCGGAGAAATCGGGAACCACGTTCGGCGCCTGCCCGCCGTTCGTGATGACGTAATGAATGCGGGTCTCCTGCGGCACGTGTTCGCGCATCAGGTTCACCATCGTGTTCATCGCCTCCACGCCATCCAACGCAGAACGTCCACGATGCGGTGCGCTCGAGGCGTGCGCCGACTGGCCGCGGAAGCGAACTTTCGCGGTGACGTTCGCCAGGGAGCTCTGGGCATTGACGGCATTGCGATCGCCGGCATGCCACCCGACGACCACATCGACGTCGTCGAACAGGCCGGCCCGCAACATGTAGACCTTGCCGGCGCCACCTTCTTCCGCAGGCGTGCCGAAAAACTTGATGGTGCCGCCGCGTCTGCTGGCGGCCAACCAATCCTTGACCGCGATTGCGGCCGCAGCCGACGCTGTGCCGAAGAGGTGATGTCCGCACCCATGTCCGGCGGCGTTTTCGACGAGCGCCTTCCGCTGTGGCGTGGCCGCCTGAGACAGACCCGGCAGGGCGTCGAACTCGCCGACGATGCCGATCACGGGCGTACCACTCCCCCAGGTCGCGACAAACGCCGTGGGAATCTCCGCGACACCAGCTGTGACGCCGAAGCCGGCGCCGCGCAGCTGCTGTTGCAGCAACGCGCTGCTTTTTGTCTCCTGGTAACCGACCTCGGCGAACGACCAGATCTGCATCGCGACGTCGGTGTACGTCTTGGCCTTGGCGTCGATCGACGCCAGCATTGACTGCGGGTCCTGGGCGTGCGCAGACAGCGCTGCCGGTAGTGCGGCCAACAGGGCCAGGCTTGCGACTCTGGATGTCATGTGGTGCCCTCCTGCCTTTACCCGAGTAACCGCTGACTCACCACCGACCACACCGCGTAGGAGAGTCGGCGTCGGTCGTGGCGGGCAATGTCCGTGGACCAGAACGTGCCCTCGACCACTTCGGTGCCGTCGGGGACCTCTCCGAGCGCGAGCGGCCGTTTGTGCTCCCGTTCGTATCGCGCCAGAATCTCTGGGCTCGGGCGGGCCGTGTTGAAAATCAACACGTCAACGGGCCGGCCGATTGTGCGCGCCACCCAGCAGGCCGCTTCGGCTGCGGTGAATTCCGTCATGCCGCGTCCCTCGGTCAGCAGGTTGGCGACCAGAATGATCGGCCCCTTGACGGCCGCCAACGCGTCCTTGACCCCGACGACCAGCAGCGTCGGCATCAGGCTGGTAAAGAAGCTGCCAGGACCGATGATCACCGCGTCGAACTGAGCGATGGCATCGTACACGACGGGCAGAATGTGAGCGTCCGGTTCGAGCCACAGGTCCCGAACCATGTGGCCACGCTCGTGGCCGCGGTCCACTTCAACTTCGCCGCAGTCGATGGTGCCGTCGGCATATTCCGCACACAGCATCGCCTGCTCGACGCTGACCGGCCACACCTGGCCCTGACAACCGAGGAGCCCGCGCAACCCCCCGACCGCGGCAAGGAAGTCGCCCGTATATTGCTGCATCATCGACAAGAGCAGGTTGCCGCCGGTGTGACCGCCGAGCCGGGTATGTTCGAGCGTCGGCAACCGAGACAGCAGTACGCGCCGCGCTTCGCCTTCATTGCGTGCCAGCGCCAGCGCGCAGCGCAGGATGTCGCCCGGCGGCAGCACGCCAAGTTCATCGCGCAGCTGGCCGGAACTGCCGCCACTGTCGAACATGGTGACGACGGCATTCAGAGAAAGCCACGGGTTGCGCTTGAGACCACCGAGCAAGCTCGGAAGACCGGTCCCGCCGCCAAAGCAGCCGACATTAATCACGCGAAGCCGCATCTGGAGATGAATATTACCTAGAATGAAGGGATGGCGAGTGGACGGTCGACCGTGGTGCAGCCGGTCGTTGACGATCTCGAGCGGTTTTTCGGCGATCGGCTCGAAGCGGTAGTGGCTTATGGATGGCGTCACCATGGTGCGGTACCGAGCCTCGCTCTGGTGAGCTCGATCCAGCTGGACGACCTGAATGCGTGCGCCGCGCGCACGTCGGCCTGGCATCGCGCGGGCGCGGCCACGCCGCTGCTTCTCACACGCGCCGACTTTGCCCGGTCCCTCGACGTGTTTCCCATCGAATACGGAGAAATCATCGAACATCACGAAGTGGTCTTCGGTCGCGACCCCTTCGACGGGCTGTCAATCAGGATCGACGATCTGCGTCGCGCCTGCGAGGTCCAGGTGAAGAGCCACCTGCTCCATCTACGCGAGGACTACATCGAAAGTGGCGGCCGCCGGAGCGAGATCGAATCGCTGGTGCGCGATTCGGCGGCGGGATTCGCAGCGGTGCTGCGTCACCTCGCGCGACTTGACGGTGCGGCGGCAGGCACCTCGACCGAACTCGTGCGTTATGCCGCACGGCGGATTCAACTCGACGCACACGTGGTTGGCGACCTGGTGGCGCTTTCCGACGGGGAAGGAGTCCCCACCGTGGACGCGGTGAAGCTTTTCCCCGCGTACCTGGCGGCGATGGCGCGCATGACCGAGTTTGTCGATCGGTGGTCCAAGGAGGGCGCGGGCCCCAATCCCGTCGC
>JACCSI010000427.1 GCA_013813075.1 Acidobacteriota bacterium
GCGCTGGCTGACACCGACGCCGAGAAATCGGCGACGGAAATGCGTGCACTGCAGGAAAAGTGGAAGTCGGTCGCGGCCGCGCCGCGTTCCCAGGCCGAGACACTCTGGACGCGGTTCAAGACCGCGCAGGATCAGGTGTACGACAAGTGCAAGGATTTCTTCGCGCAGCAGGCGGCCGAGCGTCAGGAGAACCTGAACAAGAAAGAGGCACTGATCGCTCGCGCCGAAGCCCTGACTGATTCGACCGATTGGGTTCGCACCGCCGACGCTATCAAAGAACTGCAAGCCGAGTGGAAGACCATCGGCCCGGTCACCCGCGGACACGAGAAGTCGGTGTGGGAGCGCTTTCGTGCCGCGTGCGATCGCTTCTTCACTCGCCGTCAGGAAGACCTCAAAGAACGCAAGCACGAGTGGTCCGACAACCTGACCAAGAAGGAAGCGCTCATCGCCGAGGCCGAACAACTCGCCCAGTCGACGGAGTGGGATAAGTCCGCCGCCCGGATCAAGCAGCTGCAGGTCGAATGGAAAAAGATCGGTCCGGTTCGCCGGAATAAGTCCGAGGTCATCTGGCAGCGGTTCCGCACCGCCTGCGATACCTTTTTCGAGCGTTTCAAGACGCGCGATCAGGTGGCGGTGCAGGGGAAGATTGCCGATCGAGAAACCGCCGTTGCGGAACTCGAGTCGCTCATCCCTGCAGCCGATGCGACAGATGCGCCCATGCCGGACGATCTCTACGCTCGGGTCCAGGCCGCACGCGCGCGGTATCTGCAGGGGCCGGAACTGCCTCGGCACACACTGGCTCCGTTGGCCGACCGACTCAACACCGCGATGCTCGGACTGGTGGCCCGCTGGCCGGATGCGTTCCGCAATTCGGACGTTGACCCCGAGACGACGCGGCGGAAGATGGAAAAGTTGGTCGCCAAAATCGAGGTGCTGCTGCCGCCAGACAGCAAGGAACCGGCGGCGAACCTATCCCCGGCGGAGATGCTGGCGCGCCAATGGCGCGAGGCCCTCGCCGCGAACACCATGGGCGCAGCCGCGGCCCGGCAAGCCGAAGAAGCCCGCCATCGTGCCACGGAGCAGGAAGTGCGGAGTGCGCAGTCGGCCTGGCAGCGACTTGGTCCGCTCGACCCGGAAGTACGGAAGCCCCTTCAGGACCGCTTCGACCGCGCCTGCCGGCGGTTCTTCGAACAGAAACGCCGCCACATGGCGCGGGCGTGACGGCAGCTCACAACTCCGAGGTCAAGGTTCACCGCTGGTCGACAACCGACGCTGGTTGTTACGTCGTAACCTTGAACTTGGAACTGTGAACGGTCAGCGCCTCGCTAGTCGGCGTTGGGATCTTCCAGGTAGGTGTAGCCCTGGAGCGCCTCTTCGTAGAACTTCAGCAGCCGCCCGGCCTGCTGATCCGCCATCCGCCCGGCGTGCACGGATTGCTCGACGTCTCGGCGCAGTTTGCTCATCAACATCTCGGCATCGTATTCAACGTAGCGCAGCACTTCGGTGACGGTGTCTCCCTTGACGATGTGCTCGACGCGAGCGCCATCGCCTTCTTCACCATTCGTCGTCAGGGAGACGTGCACGGCGTGCGTGTCCCCCAGCAAATTGTGCATGTCGCCGAGAATCTCCTGGTACGCGCCGACGAGAAACACGCCCAGGTAGTACGGCTCGCCGTTGAACGGGTGGAGCGCCAGCGTTTTCTTGACGTCTCGCCGATCGATAAACTGTTCGAGCTTGCCGTCCGAGTCGCAGGTGATGTCGCCGATCACCGCATGATTCACGGGCATCTCGTTGAGGCGATGGATCGGCATCACCGGGAAGAGCTGTTTGATGGCCCAGCTGTCGGGAATCGACTGGAAGAGCGAGAAATTGCAGAAGTATGTGTCCGACAACAACTCTTCGAGCGACTGCAGGTCTTCGGGCACGTCGTCCATGCTCTTGGTGAGCTTGTAAATTTTCTCGCAGATCGCCCAGAACACATTCTCGGCGTGCGCCCGCTGTTCGAGCGGCAGGTAGCCGCCGCTGAACAGGTTCATCGCCATATCGAGCGCCTGCTGGGCGTCATGATAGGCCTCGAGCGCGTTGCGCTGCGTGACCGAATGGTAGGTTTCGATCAGATCGACCAGCGGCTGCTCGAATTCGTCGTTGACCTTCTCCGGGATCTTCTCCTCGCCGAACCCAATCGTACCCAGGACGTTGAAGATCAACATGCTGTGATACGCCGACACCGCCCGACCGCTTTCGGAAATGATGGTCGGATGCTCGACTCCCGAGTCGTCGCACACCGTCTGGATGTGGTAGACGACGTCGTTGGCGTATTCCTGAAGTGTGTAGTTCATCGACGATTCGAAGTTGGTCTGCGAACCGTCGTAGTCAACACCCAGACCGCCGCCGACATCCATGTATTGCAGGCCGGCACCCTGTTTGGCGAGCTCGCAGTAGACGCGCGCGGCTTCGTTCAACGCGTTCTTGATGATCCGGATGTGGGTAATCTGGCTACCGAGGTGGAAGTGCAGCAGCTTGAAGCAGTCTCCCATGCCGCGCGCCTTCAGCTCCTCCAATCCGCGCAGGATTTCGGTGACGGTGAGACCGAACTTTGAGCGGTAACCGCCGGACGACTGCCAGCGCCCCGACCCGCGTGCGGCCAGCTTGACGCGCATGCCGATGTTCGGGCGCACGCCGACCTTTTCGGCATAGCGGAGGATGAGCTCGAGTTCCGTGTACTTCTCGACGACGGGGATGATATGGCGGCCCATTTTCTGGGCCAGCATCGCCATTTCGATGAACTCAGCGTCCTTAAACCCGTTGCAGATGACGGGCATATCGTTCTCGGCAATCGCCGCCACTACCAGAAGTTCCGGCTTGCTGCCGGCCTCGAGGCCAAAGCCGTACTGGCGGCCACAGTTCATGACCTCTTCGACGACCTGGCGCTGCTGGTTGACCTTAATTGGGTACACGCAGCTATAGCGCCCTTGATACTGGTGCTGGGCGATCGCGCTTTGAAACGCGCCGTGTATCTCGCCGAGGCGGTGGCGCAGGATGTCGGTAAAGCGGAGCAGGATCGGCGCGCTCAGGCCGCGTAGCTTGAGCCGATCGATCAACCGCTTCAAGTCGACGCCGCGAGACGCCTCCTTGGTGGGATGCACCGCGAGGTGGCCTTGCTCGTTGACCGAAAAATAGCCTTGTCCCCAGCGTGCGACGTCGTAGAGCTCGGTCGCTTCGGTGACAGACCACTTGGAACCGACATCAGCGCGGAGCCGAGTGACAGTGCTCATCTTGACAAATCAGAATAAGCGTAAACCGGCGTTGGTGAAAGCGCTAAGTGCGACGTGCTGTGCGCAACGTGGTGCGAAGTGCAGCCACGAAGTAACCTTACGACATGCCCGAACGAGTTCCCGCCATCAAGGTGCTCCTGCTGCCCAAAGACACCAACGCGCTTGGCACCATCTTCGGCGGCGTCATCCTCTCGCACATCGACCTCGCCTCCGCGGTGGAAGCGCGCAAGACGGCGTCGCTGCGTTACGTCACCAAGGCGATGCGCGAGGTGGAATTTCATGCGCCGGTCTTTCTCGGCGACATCGTCAGTTTTTACACCGAGACCATCCGGGTCGGGCGAACATCGGTGACGGTGAAGGTGCTGGTCGAAGTGGAGCGCTGGAGCGCGGGTCAAGGCGACCGCATCAAGGTCACGGAGGCCGAGGTGGTGCTCGTCGCGGTTGGACCGGACGGTCATCCGACGCCGGTCAAGCCGGAATGATTGCGGCGTTTGCCCCGGCAAGCGTGTCCAATGTCGGCTGCGGCTTCGATGTCTTGGGCTTCGCGCTCGACAGCCCGGGCGACATCGTCATCGCAGAAGCGGCCGATATTGACGGTGTCGAAATCATGGCCATCGAGGGCGACGGCGGACGCTTGCCGCGCGAGGCGCACCGAAACACCGCAAGCGCGGCAGTGCTCGCCCTGCTGACT
>JACCSI010000456.1 GCA_013813075.1 Acidobacteriota bacterium
CAGTCCGGTGACCACTCTCGTGGTCGCCCAGGGCGGCGATCCCGGCGCGTTGAATCCAGCCGTCACGACATCGGGCAACACCCATCCCGTCACTGACCAAATCTTCAACGGCCTGGTCGGCCTCAACGAGCAACTACAACCGGTGCCGGAACTGGCTGAGCGATGGGACGTGGTGGACGGCGGTCGCGCCTACCGGTTTCACTTGCGACGCGACGTCCGATGGCACGATGGGACGCCGTTCACGTCGGCCGACGTCAAGTTCACGTTCGAGCAGGCCTTACTGAAGTTCCACTCTCGCACCCGTGCCGCACTCGAGGGACTGCTGCTGACCGTCGACACTCCGGACGCGCATACAGCCGTGTTGCAACTGAAGCGGCCATATGGCCCGCTGCTGCAGCGACTCGATGTGGTGGAGGCGTCGATCATCCCGCAGCACCAATACAATGGACACGACCTGCTATTTGGCGAGCCGACGCGACACCCAATCGGAACCGGCCCATTCCGCTTCGTCAGCTACGCGCCTGGCGATCGTCTGGTGCTCGAACGCAATAAGGACTATTTCCGGCCGGGGCTTCCGGGTGTCGATCGCCTGGTCTTTCGCATCCTGCCCAGCCCTGTCACCGCGGTGGCGGCACTCGAAAGCGGCGAGGTCGACTACATCGGCAGCGTCCCCGGCCCCGACGTCGCCCGGCTGCGCGCCTCGGCCGACATCGCCGTCGTCCCGAGCACCGGAGGCTCGGGCGGGTCCGTCTGCCAGGACGTGCTGATCCCGAATCACACACGCCCTCCGTTCAATGATGTGCGCGTACGGCGGGCATTCGCGCATGCTCTCGACCGCAACTTCATTGTCGAACGCGTGTATTTCAATCAAGGGAAGCCGGCAACGGGACCGATCAGCCATCTGTTGTCATGGGCTTACACTCCGGACATCCGGCAATACCCGCACGACGTGACGGAATCGACGCGACTGCTCGATTCTGCTGGGTACCCCGCAAAGCGCGCGGGCGAGCGATTCCGCATCACGTTCACCCACGCTAGCAACCAGCAGCGGCTGGCGCAGGTTCTGCGCGAACAGCTTAAAACCGTTGGCATCGCACTTGATCTTGAGACGCTGGATTTCAACGCGCAGGTCGAACAGGTGTTTGTGAAAAAAGCTTTCGATCTCGGGATGGCCTCCTTCTGTAACGGCGCCGATCCCGATATTGGAGTGCGCCGCGTCTACGTGTCGTCGAACATCGGGCCGTACCCATTTTCCAACGGCGCCAGCTACCGCAACGCTCGCGTCGATGCGCTCTTCAACGAGGCCACCAGCGTCATCGATCGCGACCAACGCCGCGAACGCTACATTGCCATTCAACAGCTGCTTGCCGAGGACGTGCCGTACTTCTGGCTGATCGATTCAGAGGGATTGCGGGCGCACCGGACGTTTTTTACGGGATTTCGGCTGTGGACCGGCGCGTTCGCAGAAACGGTGTCGCCGGCGAGCGTTCGCACACCATGAAAGTGGCGGCCTCGGGCTGGCGCTGGGCATTGGCACGTCTCATCTTTGCGGTGCCGGTCGTGGCCGGGATCACGACGCTCACCTTTGTCCTTATTCACATCGCTCCGGGAGATCCGATTTACGTCCTTGCGGGTGACGGCGGCAGCCCCGCGTACTACGCGGAGATGCGCGCCAAGTACGGACTGGACCGTTCGCTCGTCGATCAGCTCGCACGTTATGTTCGCGCAGTGTCCGTCGGCGACCTCGGTTACTCGTTCATGTTCCAGTCGCCGGTTCTCCGCCTTCTCCTCGACCACGTCATGGCGTCTCTCGTGCTCGGATGCACGGCGCTCGTCATCGGGACGCTCGCCGGGTATGCGGTGGGGGTGACGGCGGCCGTCGCCAAGTCACGGCTTCTGGACAACGGGATCCGGCTTGCAGCGGCCACTGCCTACGCGGCACCGGTGTACTGGACGGGACAGGTCTTCATTTTCATTGCCGCAGTCACACTCGGCTGGCTGCCTGTGGGAGGGATCGCCTCCGCGCGGGAATCGCTGACCGGCCTCGCATGGGTTGCGGACGTCGGACGACACCTTCTGCTACCGGCAGTGACGCTCTCGCTGCCGTTGGCGGCCGTCGTCATGCAAGTCACGCGCGCCAGCATCATCGAAGGACTCGGAGAGACGTATGTGCGCGCGATGTACGCGCGCGGCCTCTCGCAGACTCGGGTTGTCGTGCGGCATGTCGTGCCTAACGCACTGGTGCCGGTCACCGCCCTGGTCGGACAGCACGCCGCCGAAATTGTCGCGGGCGCCGCGCTCACGGAAGCACTCTTTGGATGGCCGGGAGTCGGCTACCTCGTGCTGCACGCGTCCCTCCACCGTGACTATCCCCTTGTGACCGGAGCCTTCATCGCGATCTCGTCGAGTGTCGTGCTCGTCAATGCCTTCACCGACGCCATCGTGGCGTGGCTCGACCCCCGAATTCGCCTCAGTTGAGATGATGCCGCGTCCTCGTGTTCGACCCGCCGCCGCCGCAGGCATTCTTCTGCTTGCGGCACTTGTGCTTGTGGCGCTGGGCGCGCCGTGGCTGGCTCCTCTCGATCCATTCTCAGTCTCCGGACCCGCGCTGACGGCGCCTGGCGGCAACCATCCCTTGGGCACCGATGATCTGGGTCGCGACGTGTACTCCGGCGTCATTCACGGCGCCGCCAACTCGCTCGCGGTCGGGACCGCAGCGGCGCTCTGTGCCACCGTCATTGGACTCCTGGTGGGCGGCGTAGCCGGAATGCGTCCCGGCGTCATCGACCACGTGCTGATGCGCACGACCGAGTTCGCGCAGGCGGTGCCGCGGTTTTTCTTGGTGGTGATGGTCGTCAGCCTGTTCGGCGGCCATCTGTGGCTGATCGTCGCTGTGATCGCGCTGACCGCATGGCCGTCAACGGCGCGGGTATTTCGTGCTCAGGTCCTGACCATCCTCAATCGAGATTTCGTGCTCGCCGCGCGAGCCTCAGGCAGCAGTCACAGTGGCATCCTGGTTCGCCACGTGTGGCCGATGACGATGGCGGTCGTTGCGGCGCAGGTGTCGTACCAAGTCGGAGGTGCCATCCTTGCCGAGGCCGGCTTGAGCTTTCTCGGACTTGGCGACCCCACGCTCATGAGCTGGGGCACGCTCTTGGGCGCGGCGCATCAAACAGTTGGCCAAGCGTGGTGGATTGCGGTATTCCCAGGCATTGCACTGACGCTGACCGTCCTTGGCTGTAATCTTCTCGCCGACGCACTCCTGCAACGACGTACTTAGAATCAAGGCAGCCGAAGGAGCAACGCTGGCGGGCTCATAACATTCGCGCGAGCGTTTGAATCGCCGCCACCGCCGGCGAATCCTGCACGTCGATGGGCGC
>JACCSI010000464.1 GCA_013813075.1 Acidobacteriota bacterium
GCGCTGGCGTCATGCCCGCGTTGGCCATGTAACTGCTGCCCTGCGCCAGGCTCATCACATAGTCGAATGCGCCGATGGCGTTGAACAGCGCAGCTAGCACGCCCACCAGCCAGAGATGCCAAGGCGTCTTGATCGTCATATCGGGGCCATGGGGATGTCGTCGAGCATCGCATCGTCTCCGTTGTTCGGCTTCGACGGGTGCTATTGCCGCTAGCTCGAGCAGGCGGCGCTGGTTAACCACCCTCGGGGTCGCTGTCCGGGGGGTGCGCTCGCGGTTCGAGGTCCTCAGCCGCGTTCTCGCGTGATGGTCACGCCAAGACGGGCCTCGCCTAACACGATCTGATCGCCACCCTGCAGCCGAATCCCGCGTGAGGCGGACGGCACTGTCATGGTGCTGCTGTTGCGCACCACGCAGGTGCCGTGCGCACTACGATCGTCGTACACCCGGTACTCGCCGGAGCTCTCGCTGTAGACAATATGCGCATGTCGGCGCGAGACGCTGTCGTTGACGCCACCGGCGCTATCGGCAAAGGCGACGTGGTTGGTGCGGATTAAGCGGTGGTGACTGTCACGCACTTCGGCGCAGCGGCCCAAATCAATCCGCGCCAGTGTGAACGAATGCGCGCTGGTCTCAGCCGTTCCTGCGAGCACCGTGAGCTCGATGCAGGGGCGCGGCACCGGCATCGGTTCCCCGACCCCGCCGGCCGGCTGCCGCCCGAAATCGACGTGAAACGCTTGGGTCGAGCCCACGTCGGGCTGCGACAGGTACGTCACCTTCACGGTCACCCCGGACGGATCGCAGCCCGCCACCCGAAGGCGGTCGATGATGCGGTCGGTGAGCGTCGGCGTCGCCTCGATCACCGCTTCGAGACGAGCCCGCGCGTGGCGAGACGGTGCGGCCACCGACACTCTGATCCGATTGAACGGAAAGACGTGCGAACCTCGACCCGCCGGCTGGACTTCGTCTTCGACGCTGTCGATGATGGCGTGCACGATCTCCAACGGCTCGAGCGCCCAGGCTGGTGCGAGGGTTTGCGCCCCACCTTGCACGATGCGTTTCGCGACGCCTTGCGCCGCGTCGTTGAACGTGCGGGAGAGTCGTGCTTCGAGTTTGCGGGCGGTGTCTAGGATCTTCATGGTGGTCTCAGTGAATAACGCCCGCCGCGCCGGCGGCGGACACAATCTCGCCGGCGATCGGCGCTGCAGCAAGGCCGCCGTAGCCCGCGTGCTCGACAATCACCGCCACGGAGATCTTCTGTTGCGCACCAAAGGGCGCGAAGCCGACAAACCACGCGTGCGAGGGCCGGCCGGTCACTTCTGCCGTGCCTGTCTTGCCGGCGAGGCGCCAGGGGTTGCTCCTGACGCTTCGGCCAGTGCCCTCGAGCACGGCGTCACGCATGTAGCTGCTGAGCAAGGCTGCCGTATGAGGCTGCAGCAACACCTCCCCTGTCGTACGCGCAGACGCACCGCGTTCAACCCGCACGTCGTGCAGAATGCCGCCGCCGGCGATGGCAGCGGCCAGGCGCGCCAGGCGTAGCGGCGTGGCCACCACGTCCCCCTGGCCATATCCGGCTTGCGGCAATGTGTCGCGCAGACGTTGTATTGAGCGTGACGGCGCCACCGAGATGCCGAGCCGTTCGGCGGTATCGAGCAGCGCTTTCGGTCCCACACGCAGGGCAAGTTGCGCGAAGTACGCGTTACACGAATGCACGACGGCCTCATGCATCTCGATCGTGCCGTGTGCCCGTCGATCCAGCACGTCGTCGCGCACCGGCCGGGCCCAGCCGCGAACACGCGCGCCGACACGCCCGTCGGGGAGGGTCGAGCAGGTGAACGCGTCGCGATTCGATGCCGCGTCCTGACGCAGCGCCGCGATGGCGGTCACCAGCTTGAAGGTCGAGCCCGGCGGATACAGGCCATACCTGGCGCGGTCCAGCAATGCATCGCTGTTACTCGGTGCGCTGCCGTTTTGGTCCCGAGCCTGCACCGGCGGCGGATGACTGGCCGCCGCGAGCAGTTCGCCGGTCTCTGCATCGAGCACGACGGCCGCCGCCTTCCCGTTTGTCGACCGTTTGGCCGCGTGCGCCAGAATCGCCGCGACGCGCAGTTGCAGGCGTGCATCGATGGTGAGATGCAGATCGCGTTGGCGATGCAGGATCGCCAACACGGCGGCGTGATGAGGATCGTGACGGTGGCGCAGGAAGGGCACGAGCTCACGATAATCGCGCCGAACGGTCAGCAGTGCACGCCCCGCCGCATCCCGTGATTCGATGACGGTCGCGTGGTCATCGAAACCGCGCAACCGATCGTCAGCATCGCGTTCGACATAAGACGAGTTTGCGGCCCCCCAGTTGATGCGCGTGTGGATATCGCCGAGCAAATGAAATGCGACCCCGCCAAGTGGATAACAGCGCTCGATGGGTTCCGCGCATGTCGCATTGGGCTGGACGCCGGTCTTCGTGTATTCGTCTCGCGACCGGCGCAGCACGTCCACGTCCCCGGTGGCGAGCGGAAGCCCGCGGCGATCGTAAATGGTTCCTCTGGGAATCAACCGGACCACGTCGAGCACCCGTGGGTTGTATTGATACCGGCGCACCCCATCGGCTTGCAGACTGACCTGCGGCTTGACGACGTAGACGTCGGCATGGACGAGCTGAACGTCAAGGATGACCGCCAGCAGCAGGAGCGCGGCGCCCGCAAGTGTCCCGGCGAGATACCTCGCCGGCTTGATGAAAGGCTTGGACGGTTCTGTCCACGCGGCATCAGGTCGCATGCTCACCAGTATTCCGAGCGCCGCGAAGTTTGCGACCATGGCGGACCCGCCGTAGCTGAGAAACGGTGTGACCACCCCGGTCAACGGTGTCAGGCCCACCATGCCGGACGCCATGACCAGCACGGGGACGATGACAAACAGGGTCATGGCCGTAGCCAGGAAATAGGCGTAGTCGTTTGCCGCGGTAAGCGCGATGCGGAAGCCGCGCCAGGTCACGAGCGCGTACACCGCGGCCACGGCAAGCAGTCCGGTCGCACCCAATTCCTCACCAATGGCAGCCAGCACCAGGTCGGTGTGACCGGCGGGCAAATAA
>JACCSI010000468.1 GCA_013813075.1 Acidobacteriota bacterium
GCGTTGCGACGTTGTCGGGCTTGACGCTGCCGCCATACAACACGCGGCACCGTTCCGCGGCGTCGGCGCCAAACCATTGCCGCAGCCGGCTGCGGATGTGGGCGTGCGCCTCTTGCGCCTGCTCTGGCGTGGCGTTGCGGCCGGTGCCGATGGCCCACACCGGTTCATAAGCCAGCACGACGGCTTCCAGCTGTGTCGCCGTCAAGCCATCGAGGCCCTCTTTCAACTGCTGGTCGAGCACGTGCAACGTCTGGTTGCCATCTCGCTGCGTCAGCGTTTCCCCCACGCACAAAATCGGCAACAGCTGCGCACCCAGAGCGGCATTCATCTTCTTGTTGACCGTGAGGTTGGTCTCGCCAAACAACGTCCGGCGCTCGGAGTGGCCGACGATCACATACTCCGCGCCCACCTCTCGAATCATCGCCGCGCTGACCTCGCCGGTGAACGGGCCGTCACGCTCCCAGTAAAGATTCTGGGCGCTGATGGCAATCCCGGAATCTCGCGCGGCGTCGCACGCGGCGTGCAGCGCCGTAAATGGCGGCGCCACGACGACGTCAACGTTACGGATACCCTTCAATGTGACGCGTAGCTCGCGGATGTGGGCCACGGTCTCGGGAACCGTCTTGAACATCTTCCAGTTACCGGCGATCAGGCGTCGTCGCATACGGCAATGATAGTGCTGGGCGAGCGTGCTTGCGCGAGTGCCGGCGCGCAGTTCAAGTGGGAGGGCTCGGCGCGCCATGCGCGCGCAGCAGGCTCGCGTTACTGACTCCGTGGTCGCACTCGGCAGGGTCCACCCAGCGCGGTTATTTGTCCGGCAACGCCGCAACACCCGGCAGGGTTTGGCCGCCGAGGAACTCCAGCGATGCGCCGCCACCCGTAGAAATGTGGGTCACGCGATCGGCCAACCCCGCGTTGTTGATGGCGGAGACAGAATCACCACCGCCGATGATGGTTGTGCCGCGCACATCGGCGACGGCGCGGGCGACCCCGAGCGTGCCGGCAGCGAAGGCGTCGATTTCGAAGACGCCCATCGGGCCGTTCCAGACAACGGTCTTGGCATCGCGAAGGAGTACGCTGTACAGCTTCGTCGTTTCCGGGCCGATGTCCAGCCCCATCCGATCGCCGATTCGTGGATCGTTGACCTTCAGGATCTCCGTCGGGATGCCGGCTTCAATCTTGTTCGCCACAACATGGTCGACCGGCAAATTCAGTTCCACGTCACGCGCCTTCGCGTGCGTGATGATGTCGCGCGCCGCGTCGAGCTTGTCCTCCTCGACCAGGGACTTGCCGGTCGGCAGGCCGAGCGCCCGGAAAAACGTATACGCCATCGCCCCGCCAATCAGCAGGCGATCCACTTTAGACAGAAGATTTTCAATGACCTCGATCTTGTCGGACACTTTAGCGCCGCCAAGAATGCCGACGAACGGACGATCGGGCTCCCCAAGCGCCAGGCCGAGATAGCGCAGCTCCTTTTCCATCAACAGGCCCGCGACGGCCTTGTCGCCGAAGCGCGGCACGATGGCCGCGACCGATGCATGCGCGCGATGCGCGGCGCCAAACGCGTCGTTGACATAGACGTCTGCCAGCCCGGCGAGCGCTGCCGCGAAGCGGTCGTCGTTGGCTTCTTCCTCCGCATGAAAGCGCAGGTTCTCGAGCAGCACCACCTTGCCGCCCGCGTGTGCCTCCTGGACGGGGCGCTCGGCGGCGACCCCGATGCAGTCCTCGGCGAACACGACGTCACGCTTCAGCAGCTCGGCGAGTCGCGTGGCCACCGGCTTCAGGCTGAACTCCGGTGCCGGCTTGCCTTTGGGTCGGCCAAGGTGCGATGCCAGCACCACGGTTGCCCCGTGCTCCAGCGCGTGCTCAATGGTTGGGAGCGACGACGTCATCCGTGTCTCGTCGGAAATCTTGCCGCTCTTGATCGGCACGTTGAAATCGACGCGGATGAACACGCGTTGGCCGCTCAACTCCAGATCGCGTATTGAGTGTTTCGTCATCGCGGATTACGTACGCGGCCAGCCGTCATAGAACTTTTTTCAGCAAGTCAACGCAGCGGCTGGAGTAACCCCATTCGTTGTCATACCACGCCAGCACCTTCACAAAGTCGCCGTCCAGAATCTTCGTGTATTCGGCGTCGACAATGGAGGAATGGGAGTTGCGGCGGAAGTCGATTGAGACGAGTGGTGCTTCTTCAAACTGCAGGATGCCCTTCAGCGGACCGTCGGCGGCGGCCTTCAGGGCGGCATTGACCTCCTCGGCGGTCGTGTTCTTCTCCACCAGCGCCACCAGGTCGATCACTGAGACGTTGGGTGTCGGCACCCGCATCGCGATGCCATCGATCTTGCCCTTCAGAGCCGGCAAGACCTCTCCTACGGCTTTGGCCGCGCCGGTCGTGGTCGGAATGATCGAGATGGCCGCCGCGCGTGCCCGTCGCAGGTCCTTGTGCGGCAGGTCGAGCAGGTTCTGATCGTTCGTATACGCGTGCACGGTCGTCATCCACGCCTTGCTGATGCCAAAGCTCTCGTGCACGACCTTGGCGACTGGCGCCAGGCAGTTGGTGGTGCACGAGGCGTTGGAAATGATGTGATGCTTCGACTTGTCGTAGTCGCCGTCGTTGACGCCCAGGACGACGGTGATATCCGGATTGGTTGCCGGCGCGGTGATGATCACTTTCCTGGCGCCGGCCGCGATGTGCTTGGCGGCGTCATCGCGCTTGGTGAATCGACCGGTGCACTCGAACACCACGTCGACGCCAAGCGCCTTCCAAGGTAGCTGTCCAGGGTCCTTTTCGGACAGCACCTTGAATTCGTCACCGTCCACCGCAATGGCGTCTCCCTTGGCCTCGATGCTGCGATCGAGGTTGCCCAGCACGGAGTCGTACTTGAGCAGGTGCGCCAGGGTTTTCGCGTCGGTCAGGTCGTTGATGGCGACGAAGTCAATGTTCTCGTCGTGCAGCGCGCCCCGCATGATGTTGCGGCCGATTCGGCCGAAGCCGTTGATTCCTACCCTGATGGCCATGTCGGACTCCCGGGAAACGATCCATCTTATACGGCGCGCGCTTGCGGGCGGTCAAATGCACAGCTATACTGCGAAGCTGTAAGTCCTTTCATGTATTTCCTTTACAGCGTTCTGGTGGTCGGCTTCTTTGTCGTCGCGTCGCCATGGTTTTTGTACCTGGCGATTCGCTACCGCAAGTACATCGGCAGCATCTCCCCCCGGATGGGTTACCTGCCGGTTTCGTTCAACATGGACGCCGAACAGTCCATCTGGATTCACGCCGTCTCCGTGGGCGAAGTACTGATCGCGCGGCCACTCGCCCGCGATCTGAGGGCCCGATACCCGCGCCTGCGCATCTTTTTGTCGACGACGACCATGACTGGCCAAGCGATTGCGCGGCGTAGTGTCCACGACGTCGATGCGGTTTTCTATTTCCCGTTTGATCTTGATATTTTCGTGCGACGCACGCTCGACCTCGTGCGGCCGCGGCTCTTCGTGATGGTGGAAACCGAGATCTGGCCGAATCTCCTGCGCCAATGCCGCACGCGCGGGATTAAGACCGTGATTGTCAACGGCCGCCTGTCGCCGCGGTCGTACCCGCGATATCGGCTGGTGCACGGGTTCATGCGCACAGTACTCGACGACATCGACAGCTTCTGCGTCCAGAGCGACGAGTCGGCGCGACGGTTTATCGATCTCGGCGCCGACCCGGCCCGGGTCACGGTCACGGGCAGTCTGAAATTCGATTCGCTCGATGTGTCGACACACACCGTCCAATCTCGGGCGCGCGATCGCGTGCTCCGCTACTTCCGCATCCCGTCGTCGCGGCCCGTGATCGTGGCGGGCAGCACGATGAAGGGCGAAGAGGCGAGCGTGCTGAAAGCCTTTCGCCGCGTGCGCCGAGCTGTGCCAAATGCGTTGTTGATTCTCGCGCCGCGGCATGTCGAACGGACGGGCGACGTCGAGCAGCAGTGCCGGCAGGAAGGGTTCAAGACCGTCCGTCGCACGGAGCTGCCGATTGACGCCGAGCCACGCGCCGACATTGTCGTGCTCGACAGCATTGGCGAGCTGGCGACGGTTTATCGCTTGGCGACCGTGGCGTTTGTCGGGGGGAGCCTGGTCGCGACGGGTGGCCACAATATCCTCGAGCCTGCGGTGTTCGGCAAGCCGATTGTGTTCGGGCCGCACATGCAGAACTTCGCGGAAATCGCACAGGCGTTCATAGCGAATGTGGCTGGGGTGCAGGTGCGCGGCGAACGCGAGTTGGCCGACGTGATCGTGTCCCTCATGACCGACCCGGTACGCCGCGCCCGTCTCGGTGCCGCCGCGCGGGCGTTGGTCGAGGCCAATCGGGGTGCGAAGGACAAAACGGTGACGGTGCTGTCGGCGCTGTTGCCGCACGATCATGCGACCGCATTCCCGTCCAACGTGCGGCCGTTCAGACCCATTGCTTGATCTTCTTTATGCGCAGGCCGTCGCCGCGCGCAGGCGGTATTACGAGCGCCATCCGCAGGCGCGACGGCGATTGCGGCAGCCGGTCATCAGCGTCGGCAATCTCAGCGTCGGCGGCACCGGCAAAACGCCCTTGGTCATGGCCATTGCGGAGTGGCTTCGCTCCCGCGGAGAACGTCCAGCCGTATTGAGTCGAGGCTACGGTCGTCGCGACCGGCGCGATGGTGTCGTCGTCGTGTCCAATGGCGAACGGGTGATGGCTCGCTGTGATGAGGCGGGAGACGAGCCGGTGATGATCGCGCGCGCCGTGCCGGGCGTGATCGTGGCAGTTTGCGAAGACCGTTACCTTGCGGGTGTCGTCGCCGAGCGCCGCCTTGGCGCGACCGTCCATGTGCTGGACGACGGGTTCCAACATGTTCAGCTCGCACGGGACCTCGACCTGCTGATGACGTCCGCAGGTGAGATTGCCGGCGGGCGCGTGCTCCCGTTCGGCACATTGCGCGAAGCCGCCAGTGCGGCGGCGCGAGCGGACTTCGTCGTCGTCATGGACGCTGACGTCGCCGCCGCTCGTGCGGAAGCCTGGACGCTCGGGATAAGTCAAGCCGCAGCCGCACGTCGCGTCATCCCCGCCGCGTCGGTGTCGACGCCGGTCTTTGCGATCTGCGGTCTGGGCAAGCCGCAGCAGTTCTTCTCGCTTCTACGCGACGGCGGCTACCAAGTCGCCGGGACGCGTGAGTTTGCCGACCATCACCTTTACACACGCCGCGATCTCGCTGGCGTTGCGGACGCGGCAAGATCGTGCGGCGCAACGCTCGTGGTGACGACCACCAAGGACATCGTGCGTCTCGAGCCGCTTGAACCGTGGGCGATGCCCGTGGTGGCGGTCGCGATGACGCTGGACTTCCAGGGATGGGACCAGCTTGCGGCTGTGGTTGATCAGGCCCTGGCCAGGGCACGGGAGGCGGCGTGAGGCATCGCCTCGAGTACATGGCCGTGGCGTTCATCCGCGCTGCCTTGAGCGTTCTTCCGCACGCGCTGGTCCGCGCCCTTGGCGGAATGCTCGGGCTGATGTTTTACGCCGTTGACCGGGGCCATCGGCGTGTCGCGTCCACGAATCTCGCACAGGCGTTTCCCACGAGAACGCCCGGCGAGGTGGG
>JACCSI010000507.1 GCA_013813075.1 Acidobacteriota bacterium
CGAGCGGATTAACTGGAGGTAAGCGGCAGGCGCTTGAGCACCATCATCGTGATGTCATCAAATTGCGGGGCCTCACCGGCGAATTGATCGATCGCGCGAACGACCTGTTCGATGATGGCCTGCGCCGGCTCGTGCGCCGTTGCCCGGATCACCTCGTGCAGCCGGTCGTCGCCGAATTCCTCCGACGCGACGTTTTGCGCATCGGTGACGCCATCGGAATACAGCACCACGCAGTCGCCCGGCGCGACGGTGATCGCGGTCTCCTCGAAGGGCAGTTCGACGGCGATCAGGCCGAGCGGCATGCCTGTCGAGGACAAGCGGGTGATCCGCTGATCGCCGGTGAGCACAAAGTTATCGAGATGCCCCGCGCCAACAAATACCGCCTGCCCCGATTCGGGGTGGAGTTTCAACAGCGCCGCTGTGACGTAGCGGCTCGCCGAGGTCGTTGCGAACAGCAGCCGGCTCGACTCGCCGGCCACTTCCGGGAGTGACTCCAATCGGCCGAGCAGGGCGCGCAGGGTGGCCTGCATACTGCTCATCAGCAGCGATGCCGGCATGCCCTTTCCCGACACGTCAGCGACACACAGCAGCACCTGATCGCGACCGTCGCTGCCTTTGACGCGAATGGCGTCGTAATAGTCACCGCCGCAACGGAGCGCCGGCCGATTCGTGGCGGCCAGCTCATAGCCGGCGAGGACCGGCAGTTCCGAGGGAAAGAGGTCGGCCTGGATCCGCGCCGCCAGCGCCATTTCACTATCGAGCTTGGCGCGCGCGACTTCGGCGGCTTCATGCAGCTGCATCAGCCGTTCACGCTCACGCCCCGCTTCGACGGTGCGCTCGAACAGCCGCGCATTCTCCATCGCCGTGCCGGTCTGAAGGCCGAGCGTGTTGAGGAGCTTGAGGTCGGCTGCGGTGTAGCCCAGCCGCTCACTGCTGGCGAGCGCGATCACGCCACTGACGCGATCTCCGACTTTAAGCGGCGCACAGATCAACGAGCGGAGGCCGGTCCCGTCGATCGCCCGCCCAGGATCAGCCTCGATGTCATCAACCACCTCGGCGATCCCGGTCTCGACGATCCGGCCGAGGATGCCGACGCCGCGCTGGAAGGCGCCGACTGACCCAAACACGTCGCCAAACGACGCCACCGCGGAGAGCGCGCCGGACGGCTCGTCCATCAGCATCACCACGCCGTCGGTGGCAACGATCAGGTGCCGCGCCTCCTGCAAGGTCAGCCGGGCGACGCCGTCAACATCGAGCAGCGAGGCCAACTTCTCCGAAAAGTTGTAGATCAGATTCACTTCACGATAGAGATGCAGCACTTCAGAGCCGAGTGCTTTGCGCTCGCTCTCTTTGCCGAGGAGATGCTCGAGTACATCGGCAATGACCCGGCCATATCCGGCGGCTTCGACATAGCCGAGCGGCTTGTCGTCGTAACTCACCAGGTGACGGACGGCATCACTCGAGGGCGCCGACCCGTAGAGCACACGGCCATCGACGTCGGTGACATTGAGCGGCGTCTCGAGCGACCCCTGCATCGCCGCCAGCAGCGCCTGCGCGTCCTTCTGGCGGGGGACAATTGACGCCAGCGTGACTCGGGCCATTTTCAGATGCCGAGCACGTCTCGCGCTTTTTGCACCAGCGCATCAGGGTCGAAAGGCTTGGTCATGTACAGATCGGCGCCGACCTGCTGACCACGCAGGCGATCGAACTCCTGGCCCTTGGCCGTCAGCAGCACGATGTAGACGTCTGTGAGACCGAGCGTGTGTTTGGCGCGCTCGCACACGTCGAAGCCGCTCAACTTCGGCATCATCACGTCGAGAAACACCAAATTCGGCTTGACCGATTCGATCACCGCCAGCGCTTCTTCGCCGTTGGTGGCCGTCAGCAGTTCGACACCCTCATCCTCGAGCTCCTCCAGCGTCTGCTGCAGGAGCATTCGCAGATGCGGCTCGTCGTCAACAATCAAAATCTTCCGGTCCACGCGCGCTCCTACTGGTAAACGATAAAGACGACGTTTTCGAGACCCTGTTCGAAGCGCAGCATCCGCACCGTGTCGGGCTGATTCGAGCCGTCCGACTTCAACATGATGATGTCGGGCTTCAACGCGCGCGCCTGTGCCAGCAGGTCGTCGAGTTTGGCATCACCGACACGATAGCCCTTGGCTCGCAGCACATCGGTCAACGTGCGCACCGTCGACTGATCGTCGTCGACGACCAGCACATGCTTGTGCGACTTGCCTTGCTCGAGCAATTCGCCGACTTCGCGGAACAAGACCTCGGTATCGATCGGCTTGGTCAGATAGCGGTCGACGCCGAGGCGATAACCGCGCTCCTTGTCCTGGACGATCGACAGGATCACGATCGGCACGTCCATCAGACTGGGGTCGTTCTTGAGCACGGCGGCTGCGTCGAAGCCGTTCATCTCCGGCATCATCACGTCGAGAATGATCAGATCGGGCCGTTCCTGGCGTGCGCGTTCGATGGCTTCGCGCCCGTTCGCAGCGAGCGTGACGCGGTAGCCGGCCTCCAGAAACTCCTGGTTGAGCAGTTCACGAATGTTGGGGTCGTCGTCGACCACCAGAATGCGCGGCGCGCGCTCTGCTGAAACCGGCGCGGTGACGACCACGCGCTCGCGAAGTTGGCGCATCAACGAGGCCAGATCGATCGGACCACGCGGCGCCGTGCTGTTCGACGCCGGCAGGGTGAACGAGAAGGTGCTGCCCTTCCCCGGCGCACTCTCCACCCAGATGCGACCGCCGTGGTGCTCGACGATCTCGCGGCAAATCGGCAGGCCGAGACCGGTGCCTTTGGGCTTGTCGGTCAGGGTATCGCCGACCTGTTTGAACCGCTCGAACACCTTGGGCTGATCGGCGGGCGCGATGCCGACGCCCGTGTCGGTGACGCTGACCACCAGCCGAGGACCATCGAGCCGTGCGCGGCAGGTGATCGACCCCTCGCTCGTGAACTTCACCGCGTTCGAGATCAAGTTGATCATCACTTGAATCAATCGATCGCTGTCGCCAATCACCGTCGGGAGCGCCGGCGCCACTTCGGTGCGGAGTGTAACCGGCT
>JACCSI010000524.1 GCA_013813075.1 Acidobacteriota bacterium
TGCCCGACTGGTCGCGCCAGCTGTGAATCTGGGCGTCAGCTGGAACAGCAGCAGCAAGGCTCACGAGAAGGGCGGCCGTCAGTCGTTTCACTGGTCAGGGTTCGCCCCGCGTCGGCGGAACGATTCACCTGAACTATCGACTGCTCAACGGTTCGCCAACAGCCTCTCGACAATCTTTCGGCTCTCTTGGAGCATTTCCGGGATCTTTGACGAATCCTTGCCGCCGGCTTCGGCGAAATCGGGGCGTCCGCCGCCACCGCCTCCGACAATGGGGGCGAGTTGCTTCACAATCTGTCCCGCCGGTGCACGCTTCACGAGATCCGGGGTGACCGTCACGATGATCGTGACCTTGCCGTCGCCCGACGGTGAGGCGAGAACGACGATTCCACTCGTCATCCGCGACTTCAGAGTGTCAGCCAGCGTGCGCAGCGATTCCTTGTCGACGTCGCCCACGTCTCGCGAGACCACCGTCACACCATGAATGTCGATCTGGTCGTCACCCTGGGTGCCACCCCCGCCGCCGAGTGCCAGCTTGGACTTGAGTTGCTGCACCTCCTTGCGCAGCTTGGCGACCGCTGTCGTTTGCGCATCGATTGCCTGGACCAGTTGCCGCGGCTTGGTGTTGAGCGCCCGAACCGCTTCGTCGAACCGCGACACGCGGTCGCGTACATAACCATAGGCGCCGAGTCCGGTGAGTGCTTCGATGCGCCGGACGCCCGCCGCGACGCCGGATTCTTCGGTCATCAGGAAGAGGCCGATCTCGCCGGTGGTGCGCACATGCGTGCCGCCGCAGAGTTCGACGCTGAAGCCCGGCACCGAGACGACGCGCACCTGGTCGCCGTACTTTTCGCCGAACAGCGCTGTGGCGCCGCCGGCAATCGCTTCCTGCGTGTTGCGAATCTCTGTTTCGACTGGTGCGTTGGCGACCACACGCTCGTTCACGGTCTGTTCGATTCGCGCGAGCTCATCACGGGTCACCGCGCCGAAGTGGACGAAATCGAAGCGCAAACGATCGGGCGCGACGAGAGAACCGGCTTGTTTCACGTGCGCGCCAAGCACCTGTCGAAGTGCCGCGTGCAGCAAGTGAGTCGCCGTGTGATTGCGACGGGTGGCATCCCTGTGCGATTCGTCCACTGATACGGTGACAAAGTCGCGGAACTTCAGGATTCCGCGTGCCACTTCGACCCGATGGAAGCGGCGCAGGCCTGCAGCCTTCGCCACGCCAGTGACGATGGCTTCGCCACCGTTGGACTGGAGATGCCCGACGTCCGATACCTGCCCGCCAGACTCGAGATAAAAAGGCGTTTCCGCCAGCGCGACGTAACCTGATTCGCCGGCGCGGAGTTCCTCCACGGCATTGCGCGCGTTCTCGCCTTCCTTCAACAACTCGAGAATCTGTGTCTGCACACTGGTCTTCTCGTAGCCTCGAAAGTCGTCCGGCCGTTGTAGTGTGTCTGCCGCCTCCGGACGCGTGTTCCACACTGCCGTGTTGTTACTGTGGCCAAAAGCGCTCTTCGCACGCGCCTTTTCGCGCTGGCCCTGCATCGCCTGCTCGAACCCCGGGCTGTCGAACTGCAGCCCCTGCGCCGATGCCAGATCTTCGATGAAATCGCGAGGCAATCCGTACGTGTCGTATAACTTGAACGCCTGATCGCCATGCACAATCCGGGCGCCGCGCGCCGCTTGCTCGAGCACATCTTCGAGGCGCGGCAGCCCCTCGGTCAGCACCACACCAAAACGCTCCTCTTCGCTGCGCACGACCTGCACGATGGCATCACGGTTGGCCTTCAGCGCGGAATAGGCCCCGCCCATTTCCGCGACGACGACGTCCACGAGCGTGAACAGGAACGGCTCGACGAGTTCGAGCTTGCGCCCGTGACGCATGGCCCGCCGCATAATTTTACGCAGCACGTAACCGCGCCATTCGTTCGATGGCACGACGCCATCGCCAATCAGGAACGTCATGGCGCGAATGTGGTCCGCGATGACGCGCATCGACACGTCGGCCGGCTCCATCGTCCCGCCGTGGTCGCGACGGGTCATCGCACCAATCGTGCGCAGAATTGGCTGGAAGAGCTCGGTGTCGTAGTTGGAGATCGCGCCCTTCATCACGGCGGAGATGCGCTCCAGTCCCATGCCGGTGTCGATCGACTTCGCCGGCAGGTCGCGCAGTGCGCCGTCGGCCTGACGCTCGAACTCCATGAACACGTTGTTCCAGATCTCAACGAAACGCTCCGACCCCGACTCGGCGTCGGTCATGAAGTTGCCGGTGCCCGGCACCCCCTCACCGCGGTCGTAGTAGATCTCGGAGCAGCGTCCGCACGGGCCGGTGTCCCCCATGGCCCAGAAGTTGTCGGCCATGCCCAGCTCACCGATCTGGTGCTCGGGCAGAAAGCGGCGCCAGATTGTATAGGCCTCGTCGTCGCGGGGAATGCCCTGTTGGCCCTTGAAGACTGTCGCGACCAGGCGTTTCGGGTCGAGACTCCATTCCTCGGTGAGCAGCTTCCACGCCAGCGAAATGGCGTCCTCTTTGAAATAATCGCCAAACGAGAAGTTGCCCAGCATCTCGAAAAACGTGTGGTGCCGCAGTGACGGGCCGACGTTGTCGAGGTCGTTGTGCTTTCCGCTGACGCGCATGCATTTCTGGGACGAGGCTGCACGGGCGTAATCGCGTTGCTCGCGACCGAGGAACACGTCCTTGAACTGGTTCATGCCGGCGTTGGTGAACAGCAGCGTCGGGTCGTCGCCGGGGACGAGTGGCGAGCTGGCAACGATACGGTGGCCGTGGCGCTCGAAATATGTCAGGAATGAAGCGCGAATCTCGTTGGGATGCACCCGCCTATTTTACTCGTCGAGGTCGTCGCCCTTGCGGCGCAGGCGCGCGAAGATCTGGGCCGGCTCGAACCCCTGCCCGACAAGGCTCCGGACGATGCGGGCCTTGCCCTTGAGGTCCAGCGTCCGCACGGTTGCGCCTTTAAGACGACGCGCGATCGCCGCGTCCAGCATGGCGGTCTCGTCGATGTCGCCGAACACCTCGTCAACAGCGGCCGTGGCGGTCTCCACGCTGATGCCCAGCTGTTGCACGCGCTGTAGGACCCGCCGCCTGCCACGGCGCCGGATCGACGCCTCCAGCCGCGCGAACGCCAGCGCGACGCGCCGGTCATCAAGCGTGCGATCGCTCGTGAGCCGGTCGATCACGATGTCGATCTGTCCCGGTTCAAACTTGCGCCGGGCAAGGCGCTCGCGCAGTTGCCGTGCCGAGAGTTCGCGTCGGGACAGCAGATTGAGCGCGGCGGTGTAAGCGTCCACGGACAGTCGGTGCTAAGTGTTCAGTGTCGAGGGCCGGCGCGTGTGCTTGCTCGGTGCGATGGCCTCGCTATTTGCCGAACCGGGTGATCTCTGGGGCAGCGCCTTTCGCCGGTTTGCCCGACGGATTGCCAAAAATCGTGCTGGCCATCTGGTCGCGAGAGGTGTCGGCCGTGGTCGAAATGCCTTGCACCTTCAGCTTGAACTCGTCGACGTTGGATGCCCACCGCAGCGCTTCCTCGAGCGTGACCAGACCGTGCGAGTAAAGGCTGAAGATCGACTGGTCGAAGGTCTGCATGCCGTACTG
>JACCSI010000556.1 GCA_013813075.1 Acidobacteriota bacterium
CGAGCGCTTGTTCCTGGGCGGCGAGTACAGCATCCGGGGCTTTGACATTCGCTCCATTGGCCCGCGCGACAAGGACACACAACTGGTCCTCGGCGGCAACAAGAGCCTGTTGGTCAACGCTGAATACCTCATCACCATTGCCGGTCCCGTCCGCCTGGTGCTCTTCGCCGACGCGGGGCAGGTGCGCAATCTGGGTGAGAGCTTCGCGTGGAAGGAAGACATCGTCGAGATCGTCCCGCCGGCGCCGCCGCTGTTATTCGATCCGTTTGCGACCACGTCGTTGCGCGAACTCGGGGTGTCAGCCGGCAACACTCAGCGGGTCATTGGCGAGACGACCGCGTGGAAAGCTTCAACCGGCGCCGAAATTCGCTTCTTCATGCCGGTGCTCAACGTGCCGTTCCGTCTAATCTTCGCGCACAACCCGAATCGCACCGGCGTCCTCGACAACCAGTTCCAGCCGGCCAAGCGCTTCACCTTCCGCTTTGCGGTGGGGACCACCTTCTAGAATCACATGAGCCGATTGATACTGTGCACGTTACCGGTCCTGCTTGCGGTTGCCACGAGCGCGTGCGGCGACGACGTCCAGACCCCCGCGTCGCCCACGACGCCGACGAACTTCACCGAGACGTTCAGCGGCACACTGACGCGCAACGGCGCGCAGACCCATAATTTTGACACCCAGGCAAGCGGCACGGTGACGGCGACATTGAATGTCCTGACACCCGATACGGCAACGGTCGGCCTTGCACTGGGTACCTGGAACGGCGCGGTCTGCCAAATTGTGCTGGCAAACGACCGAGCGGTGGTGACCACCGTCCTCCAAGGTGGGGTGTCGGCGGTCGGCCGACTGTGTGTACGACTGTACGACGTCGGCACCCTCGCCCAGCCAACCAATTACGAAGTCGTGGTCGTGCATCCATAGGGATGGACCTTTCACCCCGGCATTCGCGACCCTGGTGTCATCGCCCCGCACACGGTGGTGGGCAGGCGCCGATGGTCATAGCTGAGTTGCGATAAAGTCTAATGAACTCCCGGTCTTTGAGGAAAGGAATCACTGTAATGAGAGGTCTTGCCGTTGGCGTGGCGCTGGTAGTCGTTGTGACTGCCAACTCCGCGTATGCTCAGACTCCACCTGCGCCCGCGACGCAGAAACCTGCCCCTGCGACGCAGAAACCTGCTCCCGCGGCGCCTGCCCCCGCCCAGCCCGCGGCAGCGGTGCCCGCCCCGGCGCCGAAGCCCTTCCCGCAAGGCGCCAAAGTGGGCTATGTGGTCCTGCAGCGGATCGCCAACGACTCGGCCGAAGGCAAGGTAGCCTCCGGGCGCATCCAAGCGTTGCAGCAGAAGAAGGCTGCCGAGCTGAGCGACAAGCAGAAGCAGCTTCAGGGCATTCAGGCCAAGCTGGAAAAGGAAGGCTCGGTGATGAGCACCACCGCGCAAGGCGACCTGACCAAACAGGCAGAAAAATTGAACACCGACATCCAGCGCTTCACCCAGGATGCGCAGGCGGAGATACAGGAGCTGCAGGCGCAACTGCAGCAGCAATTCCAAACGCGCATCGAGCCGGTGCTCGCAAAGGTCGGCGCCGATATGGGGCTGCACTTCATTTTCAATGGTCCGGACTCGGGCATGGTGTGGGCTGACCAGGGACTGGATATCTCCGACGCGGTCATCAAGCAGCTCAATGCCGCACCTGCACCGGCCGCACCACCCGCGAAACCGCCCGTTCGGTAGCACGTTCCGCGACCAGTCATCAGGTTCACGTCTCGATGAGGGCCGGCCCGTCACTGCGGTGTCGGCCTTCGCTGTGAGTCTCGAACTTTGCACGTTGAATCCGGACCTTTGAACTATTCTGTAATTGACCTTGCCTATCGCCGCCGCCGTCGATCGTCTCTCCTCCCGGTATCCCTCGCTTCTCGTTGACGACATCGCCGAGCACGAGCCGGGCCGCCGCATCGTCGCGGTCAAGAACGTCACCGTGAACGAAGAGTTTTTTCAGGGGCACTTTCCCGGCGCGCCGCTGATGCCGGGCGTGTTGATGATTGAGTCGCTGGCGCAGGTGGCTGCGCTGTTGCTGCCCGGCGTGCGGGTGTCGCTGCGCGGCGTGAACAACGCCAAATTCCGCCGACAGGTCGTGCCAGGTGACCGGCTGCAGCTCGAAGTGGCGCTCGCGCGCCAGCGCGGAGCCCTGATTCGTGCGGTGGCAACCGCCTCGGTGGACGGCCACACCGTGGCGGAGGCCGAGCTCGTGCTTGCGGTGCACGAAGATGAAGCCGAGGTCGACCCGACAGCGCACGTGGCGCCGTCCGCACAGATCGGTGCGGGCACCATCATTGGCCCGCACGCGGTCATTGGCCCCAACGTCGTGCTGGGCAAGAAAGTTCGCGTCGGGGCCTCGGCGATCGTCGATGGACACACGACCATCGGTGACGAGACCGAGGTATATCCGTTCGCGTCGATTGGGCAGCCGCCACAGGACCTGAAGTACCGCGGCGAGCCGACGCGTCTCGAGATTGGCCGGCGCAATATTTTCCGTGAATTCGTGACCATCCACCGCGGCACCGCCGGCGGTGGGGGCCGCACCACGATTGGCGACCAGAACCTCTTCATGAACTACGTGCACGTCGCGCACGATTGTCATGTCGGCAGCAACACGATTTTCGGTCCGGGCGCGACTCTCGGCGGCCACGTGTCGGTGGACGATTACGCGAGCATCAGCGCGTATTCAGGCGTCCATCAGTTCTGCCGCGTCGGACGCCACGCCTTCATCGGCGGCTACTCGGTCATCACGAAGGATGCGTTGCCGTTTGCCAAGACCGTCGGCGCGCGCGCCTTGTGCCGCGTCTACGGTGTCAACACCATTGGCCTCCAGCGCCGCGGGTTCGACGAGACCACCCTGCACAAGCTGAAGCGGGCGTATCGCTATCTGCTGCAGTCAAAGCTCAACGCCACGCAGGCTCTGCACAAGATTGAGGGAGATCCCGCGCTGTCGTGCCCGGAAGTGGACTACCTCGTCACCTTTATTCGCACGGCGTCGCGCGGCGCGATATTGAAGCGCGGTAAGGTCACCGACGAAGACACGGCAGACTGACCAATGAAGCTCGGGCTGATTGCGGGGAACGGACGTTTCCCGTTTCTCGTGCTGGATGCGGCACGCGCGCTGGGGCACGACGTCACCGTCGTGGCCGTCAAAGACGAGGCCTCCCCGGAACTGGAAGCCCATGCGGCAAAGACGCCAACAGCAGCGGTTCACTGGGTGCCGCTCGGGCACCTCGGCAAGTGCATCACGACCCTGACGGACGCCGGCATCACGCAGGCTGTGATGGCCGGTCAAGTCAAGCACACCAAGATCTTCAGCGTCGTCCCGGATCTGACGATGCTTTCCGTGTTCAGGCGACTGCGCTCGCGCAACACCGACGCCGTGATCAAAGCCGTGGTTGACGTTATGCGCGAGCACGGCCTCGAGCTGCTGGACTCGACGGCCTTCCTGGCGCCGCTCCTGGCGCGGGGTGGCGTCATCACGCAACGGCCGCCAACTGCCGTCGAAGGGGCTGATCTGGCGTTTGGCTACCGGATGGCTGATGCCATCGCAAGCCTCGACATCGGTCAGACCGTGTGCGTGAAAGATTTGGCGGTCGTGGCGGTTGAAGCGATGGAAGGCACCGACGACGCCATTCTCCGAGCGGGGCGCCTTGCGCGCGGGGCGTTTTCCGTCATCAAGGTCGCAAAGCCGAATCAGGACATGCGCTTCGACGTGCCGGTCGTTGGTGTGGCGACCATCGAGGTCATGAAGGCGGCCGGCGCGACCGCCCTGTCCGTCGACGCTGGGAAGACGCTGCTGGTCGATGGTGAGGCTGTCGTTCGGGCTGCCGACGCCGTGGGGATCGCGATGGTCGGACGGCCGTGAAGATCGTGAGAATAGCGGTCGTGGGCGTCGGGCACCTGGGCAGGCATCACGCGCGTATCCTCGCGGACGTCCCTGGAGTCGAGCTGGTCGCCATTGCCGACATCAACGCGGCGCGGGGCGCGGAGGTTGCCGCGCAGCACCACACCCGCGCCGTGACCGACTGGCGGACACTCGTGGCGGAGGTTGACGCGGTGACGATTGCCGCGCCCACCGAGGCGCACGTTGAAATTGCTGCCGGCTTTCTCGAACGCGGCGTGCACGTCCTTGTCGAGAAGCCGATGGCGGCGACGACCGCCGGTGCCGACAAGTTGATCGCATTGAGCCGCTCGCGCGATGCGC
>JACCSI010000559.1 GCA_013813075.1 Acidobacteriota bacterium
CTTCAGGCTGACACCGACGCCCGTCCAGTCGCGTTCCAGATAGCCATTGGCCCACCGGTTGCCGTAGGTGACTGCGCTCTGATGCTCCATGCCCGAGTACGGCACTTCGATCAACTTGTAGCCATCCTTGACGAAGGGATACTCCCCGAATACTTTTTCGTAGACCTCGATCATCGGCTTGGCTTGGGCGAACTGCACTTTCGCTTTCTCGAGGTTTCCCGGCAGCACGTAATAATCGAGCGTGAGGTCGCCCATCTTCTCCGCAAAGTGCACGTAGTTGCCGATGTTGAGCGAGACGTTGTAAGAGTTGATCGGATAGTGAATACGCCAGTCCCAACGCGTAAAGCCGTCACCGAGGTCCGTCTTACCCATGAACCGGCCGTTCGACACGTCCACCAGATCGGTCGGAATCACCACATGAAGGTCCATGCCCTCGGGCTCGTCGCGCCATTGGTCCTTGCTCGGCCACCAGATGCTGGACCCCTCGCCTTCGCAGGCGGTGTTGATCCACGGGCGGCCCGACGGATCCTTCCTGAAGGCGATCCCGCCAAAACGGCCGGTCTCCACCGGGACGCCTGAATAATGAAAATCGACGATGTAGTCGCGACCCGCGCGCAGCGTCTCGGGAAAGTCGATGAACACGGCATTTATCTGGCGCGCGAACTTCAGCGGAGTGGTGCCCATCACGACCTTGTCGACGTTCAACGTGGCGTAGAGATCGAGCTGAATGCGAGTGTCGTCTGTCAGCATGCGAAAGCGAATACGGTTTCTGCCCGAGAGAAATCTTTTCTCCGGCTCGACCCGCACGTCGAGGTCGTAGTGCAGCAGATCGTTGTTGGCGCGGTAGCGGTCGTATCCGCCACGCAGGTAATCGGCTTGGGTTGGCGGGCGTAATGTCGGTGTGCTGCTGGGCCACGGAGTCTGCGCCGCAGTCGCCAGGACCGCACAGACCACCACCAGCGCAATCGACAAGGGACGCCTCAACATGCGTCACATACTAATCCGGGACTGGAGACCGCAGGCGCCAGCCACGCTTTGGGGCCACCAGTCGCTGACACTTCTTCGGCATCGTCAAAAAGTGCCTGCTGCCCCTTTTACCGTTCGGCACAACGGCCTATGCTGCGTGAACACGGTGGTTCAAAGCAGTGCGCGCATGAAGTAGACAGAATTGTTGGTCGCCGAGCTCGATCGCGAAGCGGAACGGTCGCGTCAGGCACTGGAGCAGATGCCGGAAGGCAAGGCCGAGTGGAAGCTGCTGGTTGCAGGACGTGTCGTGCAGGAGCTGCCGCGTCACATCGTCATGCGCGGCGCGTTAAACCACCTCGCCCATCACCGCGGACAGATGACGGTTTATCTGCGCCTGCTCGGTGCCACCGTGCCTGCCATTTACGGACCGTCGGCCGACGACAAGAACTTCGGCTGAGCATCCGTCAGCTTACGAACGGAACGAGAGCGATCATGGTCGAAACAGCCGATTGATTTTGACGACGAAGGCGCGATTGCGTAATGGCGACACGCTCGGCCCCGCCTCGGTGTCGTAGTCGTCGGTATAGACGACAAACAGCTCGCTCCCAGGGGCGTATTCCCATCGCAGGCGGACGTTGCTGCCAATCGAGGCGCCAGCGGAGGTGCGCTGGACGATGCCGCTGACGAACATGCGCGGCGTCATGGTGTAGGTGGCGCGCGTGCGGACGACAGTGGCGGTGAAGTGACCTTCCGGAAGATCGACGACGTTCAGCGACAAACTCGGTTCCATGGAGATCTGCGGCGTCACCTGTACGCGCACCGCGTTGAGTGTCACGGATTGCCGACGGCCGCTGTAGAACGTGCCGACTTCATACAACACCGCTCCGGACACACGCCGCTGTTGTCCGGCGTTGTAGATGAAGGACGTGGTTTTGAAGTTATAGAGGCCGACGGGAATGGTCACCCCGGGCGCGACGAGAAATGGCCGGACCAGGCGTTCAAAGGTGTCGGCGACGGCCACGCCCGCGACATCGCTGTTGGTCAACTCGGTCTGCATCTGCCCCATCAGTTCGCGTGTGTCGAGACGGTTGTCGTTGTTGGTGACGTAGTTCAGACTCGACAACAGCGACATCCGGCGTACCCGCGGCACCTTTGTGGGCCGGGGGCTGAAACGCGCCATCACGAAGTTGCGGCGCATGTCCGTGCGCCGCAGAAAGCCAACTTCGGGAAGAAAGTTCGGCTCCACGACGAGTCGCTCCGCCTGAAAGCCGTATCGATCGGCGTTGTAGTCGAAGAAGCCGCGGTAACTCAGGTCGTTTCCCTCTCGCCCTGTCGTCCGGGTCGCCGCAACGTAGCTGTCGAAACGAACATTTTGATAAAACGAGAACGTCGCGTCGAGGCCGTACCCGTCATTCGACCCGGCGCGTCCAGGCGTGGAGGTGCGATGGGTGAACATGCCGCCCACGCTGCTGCGCCGAAGCACGTCCCGCTTGGCACGCAGCACCGTGAAATTCGCCGCGTCGATACCGGTCGCGTCGTTCTTGCCGGTCTGCACATTCAGCGCGCCAAGCGTGAATCCCGCGGCTTTGCCGGTCAGTCGCCCACCGCCGCGCAGCAGCGTTTCGCGATTGCCGTCGAGACCAATCCGGCGGCTGAAGAACAGGTACGGTGTGTCTCCGGACCCGGCAGCGAGCCCGGCGCTGGCGCGCCCGGCAAACGCAAAGGTGCCGAGGCCTTCGAGAAAAAAGTCGCGTTTCTCAGGAAAAAACAGGTTAAAGCGCGTCAAATTCACCTGCTGCTCATCGACTTCGACCTGCGCGAAATCGGTGTTGATCGTCAGGTCGGCGGTGAGGTTCTGGGTCAGCCCGTATTTGAAGTCCGCGCCGACCCGCGCGTTGGCATCGTTCGCGACCGGTGACAAGAGCGTGTTGTCGGTTGTCACGCCGCTCAATACGTATGGCTTGACTTCGATGTTGCGGCTGCCGGACGGCGCCTGGAGCCCGACCAGCGTCGCCGCCGACGAGATTTTCAGGATGCCACGAAACGTGGTGAGCGCGCGTGGCACTTGCGCCAGGTACGACCACTCGTTCTTCCACCGCACCATGCGACGCAGATTGACGCCCCACGTCTGGTCGCGCCCCGCGGCATAGCGCAGCGACTTGAACGGAATCGCCATCTCGATCGTCCAGCCGCCCTCGAAGCGGCCGGTCTTGACCGTCCACACGGTATTCCAGTCGACGTTGGGCGGCCCCTCGTCCGTGATCTGGCTGTCGGCGAGGCCTCCAATCGCGTTGGCGTAGAACAGATAGCCGTTGCGGCGATCGTGATAGGTGTCGAAAAGCACCGCGAAATTGTCGTTCTGCCGCAGTTGATTGGTGTCGCGCCGCATCTCGTTGGCGACGCGACGGAGCGGCTGCGTTTCCCAGCAGCGCGCGGACACATAGATGTGGTCGTCGTCAAACACAACCCACGCCTCGGTCTTTTCCGTGGCGGGCTGGAACTCGTCGGGCTCCTGTTGCACGAAGCCGGTGATGGCATCGGTCGCCGTGTAGATCTCTTCATCGAGGCGACCATCGACGCGCATTTCGCCGGTCGCGCGCACCGCCCGCACGGTGATCTGTCCAGCCGCGTCACGGATGACAATGGGTTCGGCCTGGCCCACGGCCGGCGTCGCCGCCGTGAAGAGCAGCAGTGTCGAGAGGGTAGCAACAGCAACGCCGCGGAACAACATCGCGCGTAATCCTCGTCACGCCTGACACGAACAACAAAAGCACTCACCGCCCCAGCGGCGCAGTCATGCGTCAATCGCGCCGCAGGTGGCTCGCGAGCCCGATCATTGCCGCGCCAGCCAGCAGCCACGGAGCGTGTGCCAGGACAACATCTGAATAGAAATAGGGTTCGAGAAAGCGCCGCCCCTCAAGGGTCCACTCTTTCTGAACGGTGACGCGAGCAGCAAACACAATCCAGGTGGCGCCGAACCAGACTACCGGTAGCACCATCATCGCCACGCCGACGAAGTGACTCGCCGCCGCTGGCGACAGCAACCGCACTTGATCCGTCGGTTGCGGCAGGGCGCTCGCAAGCGACGGTGCGATACTCCAGAGTAACAAGGCGGCCACGACCCCAACGCTCCGCTGTGCCACGTGCGCATTCACCCACCGTGGCGCCGCGAACGCATCACCTCGGACCGTCTCGAGCGCAATGTGCAGCAACACGTCGACCCCGAAAACCAGCACCGTCCCGAGCAGCACCGCCTTCGCCAGTGTCCGCAGCCACAATCCCACGCACGGATCTTAACCGCGTCCCCACTCGCACGCTCCGTCCCCACTACCTGTCTCGGCGCTAGTCCGCCCGCAAGGCGCCGACCGGATCGATGCGGGCGGCGCGGAGTGCAGGGACGCTGGCCGCGACCAGCCCGACGACGATAATGGCCAGGCCGCTGAGGGCGTATGTCGCGACGTCGAGCGCCGGGACACCGAACAGCATCACCCGCAGCGAACGGCCGGCGATGGCGGCGCCGGCCAGCCCCAGCAGCACTCCGACCAGCACCACTTTCATCGCGCCCCCGACCACCAGCCGGAACGTCGCGTCGGCATCTGAGCCGAGCGCCATCCGCACCCCAATCTCGGACGTGCGCCGCGTCACCGAATACGTGACCACACCATACACCCCGACCGCCGCAAGCAGCGCCGCGCACACGGCCAGCGC
>JACCSI010000562.1 GCA_013813075.1 Acidobacteriota bacterium
GTGAATGGCCTTGGCCGAATCAAAATCGACTAACGGCGAACGCGGCTTCTCGCTGGCCGAAACGCTGGTCGCCACGGCGCTGCTGGCAACGGCGTTGGTGGGCACCGCACAGATGTTTGCGTTGTCGACGCGGTACAACCTGTCGTCGCGTACGACGACGCACGCGACCGTGCTCGCTCAGGAAAAGATGGAGCAGCTGCGCGCACTCTCCTGGGGCATCGACGAGCTCGGTCTCCCGGTCAGTGACTTCACGACCAATCTGCAGAACGACCCACCCGGTGACGACGGCATCGGGCTGACGCCATCACCGTTGATGTCACTGGCGTCCAACACGGTTGGCTATGTCGATTTTCTGGACCCCCACGGCGTAAATCTCGTGAACGACGGCGTCAGCGTCCCCGACGGCACACTCTACATTCGTCGCTGGGCCGTCGAGCCGTTACCGACCAATCCCAACAACACGCTCGTCCTTCAAGTGTTTGCGTTCCGAATCGGCGCGCGTCCCGACGCAGGTGCCGAGTCGCTGGTCAATCGCATGCCGCACGAAGCGCGGCTGACATCGGTCAAGACGAGGAAAGCGCCGTGAGCACCGCACATTGTTATCGCAGCGAACGCGGCTTTACCATCGTCGAAATGCTCGTCGCCGTCACGATCATGATGGCGGTGACGGGGGCAGTGTTCGGGCTAATTGACCCGGCGCAAGGCGTCTATCGTGCGCAACCCGAAGTGTCAGACATGCAGCAGCGGCTGCGCGTTGGCACGTCGTCCTTGTCCGAAGATCTGCTGATGGCGGGCGCCGGCACCTACCTCGGGAGCGGTTCCGGGACGCTGCTGAACTTTTTCGCGCCGATTCAGCCGGTGCGTCTCGGCACCGTCGACTCCGATCCCGATGCAGGGATCTTTTTTCGTGACGACGCCATCACGATCATGTACGTGCCGCAGACGGCGTCGCAGTGCACCATTCGCGACTCCATGCCCCAGACGTCATCGGAAGTGAAAGTCAATGCTCAACCGGGCTGTCCGGCCAACGACGAGCTGTGCGGATTTGAAACCGGCATGCGGGTCATCATCTTCGATGATACCGGCGCATGGGACCCGTTCACGATCACCAACGTCCAGACATCTGCGCTGCATCTGCAGCACCGCGATGACGACTTCTCCAAGAAATACGACCAAGGCGCACAGATCACGCAGATCGCCATGCACACGTATTACCTGCTGACCAACACGGCGACGTCCACCTATCAGTTGCGGCACTACAACGGCCACGATCGCGACGAAGCGCTGGCGGATAACGTAGTCGATCTCGAGTTCGAATATTGGGGCGATTCGCGGCCGCCGATGCTTCTGAAGCCGGTGCTCGCCGGCGTCGCCGACCAGTACACCAATTACGGACCGAAGCCACCGGTCCTGGGCGTCGACAACGACATCTCTGACGAGTACGCCGCGGGCGAGAATTGCGTGTTTCATGTTGACGTCGCCACGGGCACGCATGCCTCCTCGCTGCCCGACCTCGCGCTCGATTCGCAGGCGTTGCAGCCGTTGACCGAGGCAATGCTGACCGACGGGCCATGGTGTCCCAACAATGCGTCCCCGACACGATTCGACGCCGACCTGCTGCGCGTCCGCAAAGTCGGCGTTCGCCTTCGCGTACAGGTCGAATCGGCAATGCTGCGCGGGCCGGCCGGCACGCTGTTCACCCGGGGCGGGACGTCCGCGGGCGGAGCGAAATTCATCCCCGACCAGGCTGTGCGATTCGATATCACGCCGCGCAACATGAATTTTGGACGGTGAGCATGAGATTACAACACGCGTCGATTCGACGGCTGGTGGACAGCGAGCAAGGTGTGGCCCTCATTGTCGCATTGATGGCGGTGCTGCTGTTGTCGGCCCTCGGCATGGGCCTGATGCTGACGACGACAACGGAAACGCTGATTACCAATAACTACCGCGACAGCGTCGAGGCGACGTACGCGGCGGACGCGGCCATCGAGCGCGTCGTGCAAGACCTGCTGACCGTGCCCGACTGGAATGACGTGATCTCGGGCGTCAAGAAATCCGCATTTGTCTATGGAGCAACTTCGGGCGCGCTGCCGGGAGGCGGCGACATCGACCTCGCGAAGGCCACGAACATGCTTAACTGCGGGACCGCGTCCGACTGTTCGATCGCGGCGATGAACGCCTGGACGGCGGAGCGGCCATGGACTGATAACAACCCGCGGTGGCAACTCTATGCCTACGGACTGGTCACCGAAATGATTGAAACCGGCACGGTCTCGTCCCCGATGTACGTCGTCGTATGGGTCGCGGACGATCAAGCCGAGAACGATAACGATCCGACCAAGGATGGCGGGCTCGCGAACAACCCCGGCAAGGGCGTGATTGCCCTGCGCGCGGAATCGTTCGGGCCGAATGGTGCCCACAAAGTCATCGAAGTCACTGTCGCAAAAACGGATGCTACCGGGCTGGAACGCGGTTACACCGGCCAGCGT
>JACCSI010000572.1 GCA_013813075.1 Acidobacteriota bacterium
AGGCAGATCACAACGGAGACTCACAACGTCGAGCAAGACGGCGGGCGAAACGGCGAGTGGCGCGCCCCGGAGAACGACTCCGGGGCACGAGCCTACTGTTGCATCGACATGACCTTGGTCATCTCAGAGATGCCGCGGCCAGCGAATGCTTCTTTGTACTTCGCGAAAATCTCCTGCACTTCTACCGGGAAGACTTCCGAGATGAGCATCGAAATGTCATACTCGGCGCCCTTGACGACCGGGTCGATCCGCATGATGTATATGACGTTGCCGTCCTGAGTCTTCTGCGCCGACTTGAAGACGTGCCAGCCCGCCGCCTGCTGTTTGCGTTCCGGTTTCTCACTCTTCGCCAGGGCTTCCTTGAGACGACCGAGCACGTATTCGAAGTCAGCCGTCTTGTCCGGCTTAATCAGCATCGTGACCAGGGCCACGTCACCTGTTTCTCCCAGTGTAAAGCGCGGCTTTTCCGGAGCCGCTGGAGCCGCCCCCGGGGCCGGAGCCGGGGCGGGCACCTGAGGGGCGGGCACCTGAGCGGCGGCCGTAGTCGCGCCCACGAGCGTCACCGCGCCGAGCGCCAAGCCCGACACGAACACCTTGAATCCTCCACGCATTGAGCAGCCTCCTTAAACGAAAGTTCGATACTTTACCGTACTGTCGGTCCGATGAAAACCGCCATGACCTCGTTGGCCAGCAGCATACCGGACCGGGTGAGCGCAAGCCGGCTACCCGGCTCGTGGATGACCAACCCCGCATCGACAAACCGCGACAGTTCGGCGCCGTGGCGGCGCCAGACGTCCAGTCCATAGGTAGCGGTGATGGCGGCGAGGTCGAGGCCGGCAGAGAGGCGAAGGCCGGTGAAGAGGGCCTCCTCGACCCGTTCGTCCGCACCCATCACGCGCCGCTCGGCCACCACCGTTGTGCCGGCGGCGACGCGCTGGATGTAATCAATGGTAGCAGTAACGTTGCGCCAACGGACGCCCCCGCGTGTCGAATGTGCACCGCACCCGAACCCAAGCCACTCGCCGTCTTTCCAGTACTTGACGTTGTGCCGCGCCTGGCATCCTGGTCGCGCGACATTGGAGATCTCGTACTGTTCATAGCCGGCACCGTCCAGCCGAGCCAACGACTCGAGGTACATTGCCGCGGCGTCGTCGTCCGGCGCCAGCGACCAGCCGGCTCGTGCCATGTCTTCCTTTAACGGTGCATTGGGATAGAGCTCGAGCAGATACAGCGAGGCGTGCTCGGGTCGGGCAGCGATCAGCGCGTCGACCGATGCGAGCCACTGATCGATGCGCTGCTCGGGCAGCCACATCATCAGGTCCATGCTGACGTTGCCGAAGCCTGCCGACCGCGCCGCCGCCAGCGCCTGGTGGGCGGTCTCGGCGGAATGTAGCCGACCAAGCCGTTGCAATTCCTCATCGCGAAAGGACTGGACGCCGTAGCTCAGTCGGTTGACGCCGGCCGCTCGATAGCTCTCGAGCAAATCGACGGTGATGGTGTCGGGATTCGCCTCGAGCGTGATTTCCCTGTCGTCGAGGATGTCAAACGCTGCGCGACACGCGTCGATGATGCGCGCCACCTCCGAGCCCGACAGGAGTGACGGCGTGCCGCCGCCGAAATAGATAGTGTCCGCGCGCGTCGCTGGTTCCGCGGCGGCCTCGATCTCACGGACAAGGGCATCGACGTAGCGAACCTTCAGTGCCGCATCAAGCAGTCCGCGATTGAAGTTGCAGTAGTTGCAAATCGCCGCGCAGAACGGAATGTGGAGGTAGAGGCCGAGCACCCGGTTTACGACCCGGCCTTACCGCCGGTCCACTTCAATTCGCCATCGCCACGCGGGGCGCGCAACTGTGCCCGCGCCTGACTCCTGGCACGAGGCGGCAACTTCGAGGTCTTCTCGGCATTCTCCGGGGACGCCGGCGAAGTCCGCTGCCAGCGCGCGATGGCATCGGCAGAGGCGTGTGGGCCGACTTCGCGGACGTCGACACCCTGAATCTCCACCCAGTCGCACATTTCGATCAGCCGCGACCGCGTCCTGGCGCCGAGTTGAAAGATGAACGACCGCGGGTCGGTGTTGTCCGGCACGTCCACCAGATTGCTTGTAAACACCGTCGGGCGCCGCGAATTGTAGCGGGTGTTGACGACCAGACCGAGCGTTTCCTGTACCCAGTCCGACGTGCGCTCGGCGCCGAGGTCGTCGAGCACCAGCAGGTCGGCATCGAGCAGCGGCTTCAGGATTTCCATCTCGGTCTCGGCCACCGAGCGATTGTACGTGTCGCGGACCAGCCGCAACAGCTCGCGCGTTTCGAAGAAGAA
>JACCSI010000585.1 GCA_013813075.1 Acidobacteriota bacterium
ATCCTGATCATTCGTCCCGGCGAAAAGATCCCGTTGGATGGGGTCGTCGTGCTGGGTCGATCGGATGTCAATCAGGCGCCGATTACAGGCGAGTCGCTGCCGATCGACAAGGGGCCCGGCGACGACGTGTTTGCCGGCACCATCAACGGTCACGGCGCGATGGAAGTGTCGGTGACACGCCGTCGTCGCGACACGACGCTGGCCCGCATCATTCATCTCGTCGAGACCGCCCAGGCCCAGCGGGCACCGGCGCAGCAGTTCATCGATCGCTTCGCGCGCTGGTATACGCCCGGGGTGATTGTTCTCGCGGTCTTGGTGGCGACGGTTCCGCCCCTGACGATGGGGATGTCGTTCGAGACGTGGTTCTATCGCGCGTTGGTGCTGCTGGTGGTGGCCTGCCCGTGCGCACTCGTGATCTCGACACCAGTGTCAATTGTGTCCGCGCTCGCCGGGGCGGCCCGCCGCGGCGTGCTGGTCAAGGGCGGGATTCATCTCGAGCGACTGGCCGCAGTGCGCGCAATGGCGCTGGACAAGACCGGGACGCTCACCCGCGCGTCACTCGCCGTCACCGACGTCATCGCTGCAGCGGGTAGTAGCGAGGCCGAGGTTCTGGGGTCGGCGTCGGCGGTAGAGATGCGGTCCGAACACCCGATTGCGGCGGCCATCGTTCGTGAGTCGCGAGGGCGACACCTGTCGTTCACGGCGTCGAGCGACGTTCGCGCGCTCCCGGGACTCGGCGCTCAGGGTCTGGTCGATGGGCAAATGGTGCTGTGCGGCAACGCGCGGCTGTTCCGCGAGCGCGGCCTGCTGGGGCCCACCGCGGAGGCGCTCGCCGACCGCATTACCGCGTCAGGCGCGTCGCCGGTCCTGATCGCGCGCGACAGCGTCGTGCTCGGCGTCATCGGCGTCGCGGACCAGGAGCGCGACGTCGCCGCGGATGCCATCGAGCATTTGCATCGCGAGGGGATCCGGCCAATTGTCATGTTGACTGGTGACCACGAGTCGGCCGCTCGCCCGATCGCCGCACGTCTGGGACTAGATGGTGTTCGGGCTGGACTGCTGCCGCACGAGAAGGTCGCCGCGATTCAGGCGCTGCGACGCGAGCACGGCGTCGTGGCCATGGTTGGCGACGGCGTCAACGACGCCCCGGCACTTGCGGTGGCGGATGTGGGCATTGCCATGGGCGCCATCGGCAGCGACGCCGCGCTCGAAACCGCCGATGTCGCACTGATGACTGACGAGCTGTCGAAACTGGCCTACGCGATACGGCTCAGTCGTGCGACGGTGCGCAACATCCGGGCGAACATCGCCATTTCCCTGGTGTTGAAGGTCGCTTTCGTGGCGCTTGCGGTGACCGGTCTGGCCACTTTGTGGATGGCCGTCGTCGCTGACACCGGGGCCTCAATTATCGTCGTCGCAAACGCGATGCGCTTGCTGCGCCATGACTGAGACGGGTGCAGCGAGAGTTCAGTCTTTCCGTGGCTGAAAGAAGTGCGAGTCGACGAATTCGTCGATGGCCGCCTGGTCCACCGTATCGACTCGCTCGAACTGCAGACCCATCCCGACGCGGGTGTCGCTCCAGGACACTTTGGCATCAGCGTCGATGTCCTTCTTTGATTCCGGCAAAATGAACCGCAGCCGCGCCTTGGCCTCGCGTTCCAGCGGGCTGGTTGTGCGGATGGCGATGCCGCCGCGACTCAGGTTCAGCGTCAGGGCAGCGGCAATCGTGTTGCCGAACCGGTAGGCAATCGGGATGCCGAGGACCACGCGTGGGCTGCCGCGGCGATTGAAATCATCAGGAAACAGGTGCGGCGCCAGCGATGGCAAGATGTGTTGCACCGCGGTGTACTCGTTGACGTACCCGGCCACGCCGAGCGCCGCGAGCTCGCGCACCTCTTCCGGGCTGGTCACCGTGCCGCTGAAAATCAGGATCGGCAGCCGCCCCTCGTCGATCTTGCGGATGTTGCGCACCACGTCAACGCCCGATGCGTGAGGAAGCCGCAGGTCGATGACGAGAAGATCGAGTTGGGCGAGGTCGGTGCGCACGCGCGCAAGTAGCTCCGCGGCGCTTTTCGCCGTGAGTGCGCGGTGTCCTGCGCCTTCGATCGCGGTCTTGAAGCGGTCTCGGACGAATGCCGTATCATCGGCAACGAGGACGGTTTTCGCTGTGGTGTCAGCGGGCATCCGGCGCCGAAATACGGGCGTCCCTTCGTTGCAGACTCTATCAGGTTGTCGTTATAATTCGAACATCTTTCACGATTCTTCTTCTTCAGGAGCGTTTGGAATGGCTGCGAATTGTCCCGAGTGTGACTCCGAAATCGATATCGACGAAATGGACGTCGACATCGGTGACGAGCTCTCCTGCTCGGAGTGCGGTGCCCTGGTCCGCGTGGCCAGCGATTCTCCGCTCGAACTCGAGTTGGCCGACGACGACGACGACGACGACCTCGACGACGAAGATGACGACGACGAAGACGAAAAGGAGAAGGAAGAGGAAGTCGAAGACGACGGTGACGGGGCGGCCGACGATCGCGAAGAGGAATAGCGTGCCAGACGCGCGGCGAGCCAAGGAGCACATCCTCCATGGCATCCTGTCCGAACTTCGCTCCGTCATCGTCGCCTTCAGCGGTGGCGCCGACAGCGCTTACCTCGCGCACGCCGCGCACCAGGTGCTCGGGCCGCGCGCGCTGGCCGTGACCGCGGATAGCGCGAGTTATCCCGATACGCATCGCCAATTGGCCCTGCGCGTCGCCACTGAGTTCGCCATTCCGCACGAGATCATCCGCACCGGCGAACTTCAGCGCCCCGAATATCGCGCCAACCCGGCCAACCGCTGCTACTTCTGCAAGGACGAGCTGTATGCGCACCTGGCCTCGCTTGCGCACGCCCGCGGCTTTGCCGCCGTCGTCGACGGCAGCAACGCCGACGATCGCGGCGACTACCGCCCCGGGCGTCAGGCCGCTCGCGAGCACGGCGTCCGAAGCCCGCTCGACGAAGCGGAGTTGTCGAAGGACGAGATTCGTCTGCTGTCGCGCGATGCGGGGCTGCCGACGTGGGATGTGCCGGCGTCGGCGTGCCTGTCGTCGCGGATTCCGTACGGCAGCGAAGTGACCGAAGAGAAGCTCGCCATGATCGAGCGCGCCGAGGAGGTGTTGCGCACCTTAGGCTTCCGTGTCTTTCGCGTGCGCCACCACGACGCTCTCGCGCGCCTGGAGATCGCGAAAGATGAAATGCCCCGTGCGCTGGAGGCGGACGTATCGGATCGGCTGACGCGCGAGTTGCGTGCGCTTGGCTATCAGCACGTGACGATCGATCTCCAGGGATACCGACTTGGCAGCCTGAACGAAGCGCTGCGGCTGCGACCGATCCAGTGATTCGCCGCGCCGTCGCGGCGTTAGCCGTGGCTTTCGCCCTCGGGCACCTCGCGTATCTCCCGTCGACGCTCGAAGACATCGATTCGGTCAATTTTGCGCTCGGTATCCGCGACTTCGACGTGGCGAATCATCGGCCGCACCCACCGGGTTATCCGATATACATCGCGCTGGGGAAGGTCGGCGTGGCGATCGCGACGCCGTTCGCTGGCGGGGCCTCGGCATCGTCGATCGAGGCGCGCACGTTGTCGGCGCTGTCGCTCCTGGCGGCGCTCGGCGCAATTTTTTGGCTTCACCGGGTGTTCGCGAGCTGGTCGTCGTCCCCTGCGCGTCCCGACCTCATCGCGCCGCCATGGCACGAGTTCGATCCTCGTCCGCTGGCCGCCACCGCCCTCGCGGTCGCCTCGCCCCTGTTCTGGTATCTGGCGGTGCGCCCCATGAGCGACGTGCCCGGCCTGGCGGTTGCACTGGCGGCGCAGACCTGCCTGGCTCTGGCGTGGTGGCGACAACAGGGAGACGCGGTAGGTGACCGCCGCCTGTCGCCAAACCGGGTCGAGGCATCGGGCCGAATGATCGTGCTCGGCGCGCTGCTGACTGGCCTGGCGATGGGCGTCCGCTCTCAGAACGCGATGCTGACGGTGCCGTTGCTGCTCGGCGTGCTCATCGACCGCATCGGGAGGGGCGTCGGCGGCGCAATGGTCGGCGGCGCCGTGGCCTTCAGCACCGGCGTGATGGTATGGGCGGTGCCGCTGATGTTCGCGAGCGGCGGGATGGACGCTTACCTTGCGGCACTCGGCAGCCAGGCGGGTGAGGATTTTGCCGGCGTCGACATGCTCTACCGGAACCCGGAGCCGCGTCTGGCGGCGATGGCGTTGATGCGGACGCTGATTCACCCGTGGGACTCCCTTGTCCTCGGCGGCATTGTCGTCACCCTTGCCGTCTTCGGCATCGTGGCGCTCGCACTGCGCGATCGGCGTGCGCTCATCGTGGTGGCGCTGGTGTCATTGCCGTATCTGGCATTCCACCTCCTGTTTCAGGACACGGCCTACGTGCGATACGGACTGCCGCTCGTGCCGCCGGTGGCGTTTCTGGCCGTGTGTGGTGCTGAGCTCGTCGCGCGCAGAGGTGCATTGGTGGTGATTGGGGCGGTGGCGCTTGGGGCCGTGGCGTCGGCCGCGCCCGTGCTCATGGCGTATGCCAGCGAGGCGAGTCCGACTGTCCGTGCGCTCCGGGCGATGGATGCGGCGCGCGGCGAGGCCACGCCAGGCGCGCTGGCGATGCACCAAACGTTTCGCCGGCCGCTCGAAGCCGAGGACGTATCCGTGCAGCCGGTGCTTGACGCCCCACCGCGGCGCGAATGGCTGGAATTGGCGCGTTACTGGCGGGAGGGGAACACCGCGCCACTGTGGTTTCTCGCCGATCCGCGACGCAGTGACCTGGCACTGATCGACCCGAGGAGCCGAGTCGATCGGGTCGACTTCCTGTGGCCGTTCGCTTCGTTATCCGAACTGGGTGGCATGCGCCCGGCCGCGGCCCATTGGTATCGCCTTCCGGCACCCGGATGGTTTGCGGAAGAGGGCTGGGCACTGACCCCGGAGACCGCGGGTATCGCCGGTCTGATGGGGCGCGGGCCGTCGCTGGGGCCGATCGTGGCGCGCGTCAGGCGCCGCGCCGAAGCGGTCCACGTGATTGTTGGCGGACGTCACTTCGGACAGTCGGACGATTCGCCGGTGACCTTCAGAGCCGCCATCGACGGCAAGGAAGCCGCCAACTGGCAGGTCCGTCCTGGTTTCTTCGTTCACGAGTTCGACGTGGCAGCGGGTCGCCTGGCAGGTCCGGGCGCACTGGCGGAGCTGACGCTGCAATCCGAGGGGGGGAGCGGTCAGGCACGAACGGCTGTAGAGCAGTTTGACCTGCAACCACGAGGCTCACTGATGTGGTCGTACGACACCGACTGGCACGAGGCTGAGTATTCGCCAACGGCGGGCCTCTGGCGCTGGACCGCGCAGCGGTCGACGCTACGGATCGTCGATGCGAGGACTCCTGTGGTCGTCACCATACGGGTCGAGCGTCCGCGCCGCTACTTTGATGACGATCCCACCGTGCGTCTCCTTGCAGGGGCAACCGTTGTCGGCGAGACAACGTTCGAAGACAGCGACCTGTGGAGCGTCACCATTCCGCTCGATGTCATGCTGGCCA
>JACCSI010000607.1 GCA_013813075.1 Acidobacteriota bacterium
CCCCAGGTGCACCAACGCCCGCCTGATGTCGGCCTGCATCAACACAATCGCCGCAAACACGACATAGCCGACAATGTTGCGGATCAGCCAATTCAGGGTCTCGAGTTGAAAGCCACGCGAAATATAAAACATCCCGACGAGGACGGCGATGCCCATCCCCATCTGCACGGCGTGCGTGCCGCGAATCAGCTTGAGCAACTCATAGACAATGAGCGACACGATCATGATGTCGACCACGTCCCAGAACGTGACGCGTGGTCGCTGCAGCAGCTCGGTCAGCCACGTCATGGCGCATCCGTCGCGTGACGGATGCCGTCGGCGACACGCACGACCTCGACCATCTCGGGGACACGGTGGACGCGGACGATGTGGGCGCCGCCGAGCACCGAGGCGGCCACAGCCGCCGCGGTCGCCCATTCGCGCTCGCCCGCGGCCCGTGGGCCGGTCGCCACAGTGAGAAAGGATTTGCGAGAGGGACCGGACAGGACCGGACGGCCGAGCGCGGCAAAGAGGTCAAGTGACGCAAGCGCGGTCATGCTGTGCGCCGCCTTTTTTGCGAAACCCAATCCGGGATCAACGACGAGCCGGTCCCAGGCGACGCCGTGACCAATTGCTCGCTCCATACTGCGTTGAAGCTCCCGCGTGACTTCACGAACCACATCGTCGTAGCGCGCGTCGACGTACATGTCGCGCGATCTGCCACGCGTGTGCATCAGGATCATCGCCGCGCCGCGCGCAGCCACGACCGCGCCCAGGCCGGCATCATACCCCAGCCCACTGATGTCGTTGACGATGGCGACCCCCTCGTCCAGGGCACGACGAGCGGTTTCGGCCCGATAGGTGTCGATCGACAGAGGCAGGCGGAGACGACCAGCGAGGCCCTTCAACACCGGGCGCAGGCGTCGCCATTCTTCGGCGGCATCGATGGCGTGGGCGCCTGGCCGCGTCGACTCCGCGCCAATATCGATGATGTCGGCGCCGGCAGCTTCCATCGCGAGCGCCCGGTCGATGGCCAGTGCCGGATCGAGCACCTCGCCGCCGTCCGAGAACGAGTCTGGAGTGACGTTGAGCACGCCCATGACCAGCGTGGACACGCCCAACTGCAGAGGATCGCGTCCTGGCAGCGGCAGTGTAAAGGCGCGACGCGGTGCAGCGAACAGGTTATTCCTGCGTCAGCGGCGTGGGAATCTGCGGCACCATCGGCGGCCGCGGTTCCTTATCGCGTACGCGGTCGCGAGCGTCGTCTGCGGGCGGACGTGGCGTCACGGACGGCGGCAAATCCTCGAGCTTTTCGCCGCGTACGAGCTTCAAGACCTGCTCGGCATCGAGCACCTCGCGCGCCAGCAGCGCGTCGGCGATGTCGGTCAACACTTGCTTGTGCTGCGTCAGGATGTCGGTGGCGCGCCGGTACGCCTCCATGATGAACGCCTTGACTTCGCCGTCGATATGCAGGGCTGTGTTTTCGCTGTAATCCTGGTGCTGCGCAATCTCGCGTCCGAGGAAGATCTGCTCTTCTTTCTTACCAAAGGTGAGCGGACCCATGGCCTCGCTCATCCCCCATTCGCAGACCATCTTTCGAGCGAGGTCGGAGGCGCGTTCGAGGTCGTTGCCGGCGCCGGTGGTGATGTTGCCGGTCGAGATTTCTTCCGCAATGCGGCCACCCATCAGGATGGCGAGCGTGTCCTTGAGGTAGTTGCGCGAGTAATTATGCTTCTCGTCAACCGGCAGTTGCTGCGTCAGGCCGAGGGCCATGCCGCGTGGAATGATCGTGACCTTGTGGATAGGATCGGCATGCGGCAGTAACACCGCGAGCAACGCGTGGCCCGCTTCGTGGATGGCCGTGACCTTCTTCTCGTCTTCCGTGACGATCATGGACTTGCGTTCGACGCCCATGAGGACCTTGTCCTTGGCGTACTCGAAATCGGCCATGCGCACGACTTTCTGGTTGAACCGCGCCGCGTTGAGGGCCGCTTCGTTCACCAGGCTGGCCAGGTCAGCGCCAGAAAAACCGACGCTGCCCCGCGCCAGCACCCGGATATCGACGTCGTCGGACAGCGGAATCTTGCGGGTGTGCACCGAGAGGATGCCTTCACGGCCCTTGACGTCGGGCCGATTGACGATGACCCGACGGTCGAAGCGGCCGGGGCGGAGCAAGGCGGGGTCGAGGACGTCCGGACGATTGGTCGCGGCCATCAGGATGACGCCTTCGTTTGATTCGAAGCCGTCCATTTCGACCAGCAACTGATTGAGCGTCTGCTCGCGTTCGTCGTGACCGCCGCCCAGGCCGGCACCACGATGGCGGCCGACGGCGTCGATTTCGTCGATGAAGATGATGCAAGGGGCGTTTTTCTTGCCCTGCATGAACAGATCGCGCACGCGGCTAGCGCCGACGCCCACGAACATTTCAACAAAGTCAGAGCCCGAGATGGAGAAGAACGGCACGCCGGCTTCGCCCGCGATAGCCTTGGCGAGGAGAGTTTTACCCGTGCCGGGCGAGCCGACCAGGAGAACGCCCTTGGGAATGCGGC
>JACCSI010000609.1 GCA_013813075.1 Acidobacteriota bacterium
TCGAGGACGTCCTCGATCAACTGCGCCTGCGCGCGCGCGTTGCGATCGACGGTATCCAGGGCCCGCGCCACTTGATCGCCCTGCACTTGCCCATGACGCAGCATCAGCGTCCAACCGAGAATCGCGTTGAGCGGCGTCCGCAGTTCGTGCGAGAGGGTCGCGAGAAACTCGTCCTTCAACCGACTTGACGCCTCGGCTTCGTGCCGAGCGGCATGAAGGGCGACCAGCACATCACGCATTTCGTACTGCCGGCGGCGCGCGCGCATCGCCGCGCGAACCATGCTCACCACGGCAGCGACGCGGATGGGGCGTTCGATGATGGTGACGTTGCGCAGGACGTCAACCATCCGCACCGTCCGAAACGCCGTCTCCGACCCTTCGTTACCGGCAAAAATCAGGATGGGGATATCTGACCACGGCGGCTGGGCGTCGATAGCCTGCACGAATGCGTCGAACCCGGGCTCGTCAAGCGTCTCTTCCGTCAGGATGACGGCCGAGGCACCGGCCGTGAACTCGTCAACGAGGCACTGCGCAGACAGGCACACGACGCAGTCAATCGAATCTCGACACAACAGCTCGGAGGTCAGCGTTCCGTCGCGCCCGACCGGCGCATAGACGAGAACGCGACGTTCGAGCGTCTCAACGCTGGGCGTCATGCGTGTTCAAAAGCGGCGCGGCGTCGCCGCGGTATGACGGCACGCCGGTCAAGACGCCGTGGAACTGGGAAAGCGGCTCGCCGACGCGCAGACGGTCCGGTCCGACCACGTACTCGCGAATGCTCGACTCGTGCGCGCCGGTCCGCTTTTTTACCACCGAAATGGCCTTGCGCACGGCGCCGTCGGCCTCGAAGTACCGCGTCATGATGACGCAGTCCGCAAGGTAGCTGACGTCAATCGGCGAGACCATCTGGCTGCCCATAATGCCGTGCTGCGCGGCAATCAGCAGTGTCGCCACGCCGCGCTCGTTCAAATACGCGATCAGCTCGTGCATGCGCACCAGTGGATTGTGCGAGGTGGGAATCGCGTGCAGGTAGCCATTGAGACTGTCGATCAACACCACGCGACAGCCCTGTTCGTCCACCCGACGACGCACATGGTGAGCGAACTCTCCCGGCGACAGATCACCCGGCTCGATCTGCTCGAGCGACAGGTGACCCGACGCAATGCGCGACTGCACGTCCATCCCAAGTGCTTCGCATCGCCGCAGCAACGTGCTCCTGCGCTCGTCGAACAGATACATGGCGGCAGGCGTCTCGGCCGCGGTTGAGGTGACGTACTGGGCCGCCAGGGTGGACTTTCCCGACCCGGCCGGCCCCATGACCAATGTGCACGTGCCCCACGTCAGACCGCCACCGAGGAGCCGGTCCAGTTCGGGAACGCCGCTGGTCACCGGCGTCGTGGGACGGTCGGCGTACGGCTCGGGGATCAGTTGCGGATAGACCGCAATGCCGCCGCGATGGATACGGAAGTCGTGAAAGCCTTCGATCGCCGGCACCCCGCGCATCTTCACCACCCGCAGCCGACGCCGCGATCGTCCGAATGGATACGGTTCCTGTTCGAGCGAGACCACGCCGTGCGCAAGACTCTGCAGCTGCAGGTCGTTGTCGCCAGACGTGTTGTCATCGAGCATGAGCACCGTGCACGCCTGGTTCGCGAAAAATTCCTTGAGCGCGAGCACCTGTCGCCGGTAGCGCAGCGGATCGCGCGCCAGTAGCCGCATTTCGGACAGCGAATCGAGCACGACGCGAGACGGCTTGACACGTTCGGTGGTGGCGAGAATCTTCTTGACCATCTCGCTCAGTTCGATTTCTGACGGGTGATAGAGTGTGTAGTGTTCGTCGGGCCCGCGCCCTTCGGCGCGCGCGAGCTCGCAAATGTCGATGCCGTCGAGAGACCATCCGTGCGAGGCGGCAACGGCACGAAGTTCAGCTGCCGTTTCAGATAGCGTCACATAGAGGCAGTGCTCGTGGTTGGCGCGGCCCGTTAAGAGGAATTGCAGCGCGAGGGTTGTTTTACCGGTACCCGGATCACCGTCGATAAGGTAAAGGCGATGCGCTGGCAGCCCGCCGTGCAGCAATCCATCAAGACCGGTCGTACCGGTCGAGACCGGGGAGGCCGGCCCTCCCGACGCTGCATCGGTCATGCGTCTCTCCGCCGGCACAGAAGCTCAACTGCGGCAGGTGTCAATTCACAATGTTACGACTACTTTACATAGAACGTCGAGATTTCCCGATACGTGGAGCGTCATGAACATTCTCGTCACCGGCGGCACCGGCACAGTTGGTTCGCACGTTGTTCAGGCCCTGGTCGGACAAGGCGCGCAAGTCAGCGTCCTGACGCGCGATCCCAATAAAGCCGCCGGCCTGCCCGCAGGCGTCAAGGCTGTCGAAGGCGACCTGTTGAAGCCAGCGACCGTACGGTCGGTCTTCAAGGATATCGACGGTGTCTTTCTATTGAATCCCGTCAGCCAGACCGAGGCGCACGAAGCACTACTCGCGCTGTCAGGCATGCAGCTCGCGGATGTGAAGCGCCTGGTCTACCTCTCGGTACACCACGTCGAGCAGGCGGCATGGCTTCCCCACTTTGGCGGCAAGGTCGGTGTCGAAGCGGCGATCAAAGTGTCCGGCATCCCCTATACGATTCTGCGGCCAAACAATTTCTATCAGAACGACTACTGGTACAAGGACGCCATGCTGCAGTTCGGCATCTACCCGCAGCCCCTCGGCAGCGTCGGGTTGTCGCGCGTCGATGTCCGCGATATCGCTGATGCGGCGGCCGCTGCCTTGACGTCATCGGGCCATGAAGGCCAGACGTACGACCTCGTCGGGCCGGAGCTGGTCACGGGCGAATCCACCGCTCGCACCTGGAGCCACGCCCTGGGCAAGGAAATCACATACGCCGGGGACGACCTCGACTCGTGGGAGCAGCAGTCGCTGCAATACTTGCCTGACTGGATGGTGTTCGACTTCCGGATGATGTACGACTACTTCCAGAAGCACGGATTGAAGGCGTCACCCGAGGCGATTACCCGCCAGACCGCCCTGACTGGTCACGCGCCGCGATCGTTCGAGGCGTTCGCCGGCGAAACCGCAGCTGCCTGGAAGTCATAGCCGACGTTGAACAGACGGGCGAACACGCCGCCGCGCTCGAGCAGCTCGCGCGGCGTGCCTGTCTCTACTACTCGTGCACCGTCGATCACGACCACGCGATCGGCGCGCACCGCGACATCACGCCGGTGCGAGATCAGAATTGTCGTCCGTCCCCGCATCACCAGCTCGTAGCCCTCCGCGACGTGTCGTTCCGACACCGGATCCAACGCGGCCGTGGGTTCGTCGAGCACCAGCACGGTGGGATTAGAGAGGAACGCGCGCGCCAGCGCCACGCGTTGACGCTCACCCGCCGACAACGCCAGACCACGCTCCCCAACCACGGTCTGATAGCCGTGCGGCAACGCTTCGATAAAAGTGGCGATGCCCGCCGTCGCCGCAGCCTCGCGCACGTCCTCGTCGGTGGCGTCCGGGCGCACGTATCGAATGTTCTCGGCAACCGTGGCATGCAGCAGCACGGGCTCCTGCTCGACGAGGACAATGTGCCGCCGGATCTCGTTGAGCGCAATCGTGCGCAGGTCTCGGTCGTCCAGTCGGACGACGCCGCTATCGGGGTCGAGCAGACGCGTCGCTAAGTAGGCGATGGTTGACTTGCCGCTGCCGCTGGCGCCGACGATCGCAAGCGCCTCTCCTGGGCGGACGTCAAAACTCACCTCGTCCAGCACCC